>NZ_JAQVGQ010000103.1 GCF_028696615.1 Immundisolibacter sp.
GATCCGGTCGAGGTGCTGCTCGGCGAGCGGGCGAGCGGCGCCGATCGCGCTGCGCTGCGCGCGAGTCTTGGCCTCGATCGGCCGCTGCCGGCGCAGCTTGGCGCGTACCTTCGCGCGCTCGCGCGGTTCGATCTTGGGCAATCGCTGCGCCACCACGCGCCGGTGACGAACCTCATCGCCGCCCGTCTGCCGGCCACGCTGGAACTGACCGCCGCCGCGCTGGCGCTGGCAGTGGCGCTGGCGCTGCCGCTCGGCGTGCTGATGGCGGTACGGCGGGACGCGGCCAGCGGGCGGCTCGCCGGCGCGCTCACGCTGCTGGCGCTGGCGCTGCCCGGGTTCTGGCTCGGGCCGCTGCTGGTGCTGCTGTTCGCGGTGCATCTGGGCTGGCTGCCGGTGGCCGGGCGCGCGGGGCTTGCCTCGCTGCTGCTGCCGGCGCTCACGCTGGCGCTGGGTCTGGCGGCGGGACTGGCACGCCAACTGGCCGCCAATCTCGCCGAGACGCTCGCCGCCGAGCACGTGCGCACCGCCCGCGCCAAGGGCCTCGCGCCGGCGCAGGTGCTGTGGCGGCATGGGGTGCGCAACGCGCTCCCGCCGGTGACGACGCTGTTCGGGCTGCAGCTCGGCGCGCTGCTCGGCGGGGCGGTGATCACCGAGACGGTGTTCGCCTGGCCGGGCGTCGGTGCGCTCACGGTGGAGGCGATCAACGCCCGCGACTACCCGCTGCTGCAGGGCTGCGTGCTGCTGATCGCCGTCATCTATGTGCTGGTGAACGGCCTCACCGATCTGGCCTACGGCTGGATCGACCCGCGCGTGCGCCGACCGTGAGGCTTGCCGTCGCCCTGCTCGGCCTGTGGCTGGCGCTGTCGGTGCTGGCGCCGTGGCTGCCGCTGGCTCCGGATGCGGTGCATCTGGAGCGCATCCTCGCTGCGCCGGCATTGGAAACCGGCGCGTGGCTGGGCTGTGACGAACTCGGCCGGCCGCTGGCGGACCGTCTGCTGACCGGCGCGCGGGTGTCGCTCGAAGTGATGATGCTGGTGGTGGCGGGACAGGCGCTGCTCGGCGTCGGCGCCGGACTCGTTGGCGGCTATCTTGGCGGCCCGGCTGATCGCCTGCTGCGCGCGGTGACCGATCTCACGCTGGCGTTTCCGGGCCTGCTGCTGGCGCTGCTGCTGGCTGGTCTGCTTGGCCCCGGCGTCGACAATGTGGTGATCGCGCTGGTTGCTGTTGGCTGGGTGGGCTTTGCCCGCCTCACCCGCGCACAGGTGCTGTCGCTCAAGCGCAGCGACCATGTCGCGGCGGCGATAGCGCTCGGCTGCGGGCACGCGCGCATCCTTCGCCGGCATTTGCTGCCGCTGCTGGCAGCGCCGCTGCTGGTGGAGACGGTGCTGGCCTGCGCCGGCGCCATTACCGCCGAAGCGGGACTGTCGTTTCTGGGGCTCGGCGTGCAGCCGCCGCAGGCGTCCTGGGGCGGCCTGATCCGCGAGGGCGCGCGTTACCTGCTGGTGGCGCCGCATTACCTGCTGCTGCCGGGCACGGCGCTGGTGGCGGTGATCTACGCCACCGGCGCGCTGGGCGAGCATTTACGCCGGCGACTCGATCCAAAGGACGAAACGTGAATTACACCTGGGCCGACGCGGTCGGCAATCTCGGCGTGCTGCTGGTGCTCGGCAGCTATCTTGGACTGCAGCTCGGCCGCCTGGACAGCCGCGGCGTGGCCTACTCGGCCTGCAATGCCGCAGGCGCGGTGCTGCTGCTGGTGTCGCTGACCGTCAACTTCAACCTGTCGTCGGTCGTCATCGAGATTTTCTGGCTCGCCATCAGCCTGGTCGGCCTGTGGCGTCACCGGCGGCGGGCCGCGACCCGCCGTTGAGGCTGCCCGCCGGCGTACCGGCGGGCAGCTCGGTCCCTCAGACGCGGTAGAAATCCAGCACGTCGCGGATCAGATCGTTGGCCACGATGATCTTCTTGGCCGCGATCTTCAGCGTGCCGGCCACCGGGCGCAGGCGGTGCTCGTAGTGGCAGTAGAAGTTGTCGACCGTCTTGTGCCGGTAGCTCATGGTCTGGCAGTTGGAGTAGACCATGAGGTCGCCGTCACCCTGCGGCTCGACCAGGATGTTGCTGATCTGGTGCACGGTGCGCGGCAGCGGCACCGACGCCGACGACATGCCGGTACGGATACGAAACACCCGGTCCTCCAGGCCGCTGCGGTCGCCGTACCACATCAGCGACAGCTGGCTTTGCGGATCGGTGGTCAGTTCGTACTCGTTGTCCCACATCGGGATCCAGAACGTCGCCTCCGGCAGGTACAGGTCCAGCCAGCCGTCCCAGTCGCGCTGGTCCAGCCGACGCGCCTCGGTGTAGAGCAGCTCGGCGCAAGCCTGAATCGTATCGAGTTGCATGGTTGTCATACCGCGTTGTTGCCGTGTTCAGACCTTGGGGCCGCCGGTCAGGACCTGCAGCCACCAGCGGTGCTGGGCCAGCATGATCCCTTCGTCCTCGAGCTTGGTGCCGTAGGACGGCACCTGGATGCCGAGCGAGGCGGCTTCCTCGTTCGGTTCGTTGACGTGCAGGTGCTCGAGACCGCGCGACAGGTCGTTCCAGCGCGCGAACTTGGCAGCCCGGAAGGCGATCTGGCTTTGCGTGAACTCCATGATGTCGTCCGGCGTCGCCATGCCGGAGGCATTGAAGAAGTCTTCCCACTGGCGGATACGGTGGGCGCGGTCCTTGGGGTTCTCGCCCTTGGGCGCGATGCCGTAGATGGTGACCTCGGTCTCGTCGACGGAAAGCGGCCGGAACACGCGAATCTGCGACGAGGTCTGGTCCATCAGGAACACGTTCGGGTACAGCAGCAGGTTGCGCAGCCGCGCTACCATCCAGTGCGCCTTCTTGGCGCCGAACTTTTGCGTGTAGGTCTCGAGCTGGCTGTAGTTCGGGCGGTCGGCCGGGTTCGGGAAGTCACCCCACAACATCACGTGGCCGTGACCGAGGTCGAAGAAGCCGCCCTGTTTTTTGTCGATGCCGCCCACTTGCATGGCCTTGACCGGGTCGGCGTCGCCGCGCAGCTTGCGCCGGTGCTCGGTGGTCATCACGTAGTTGCCGTGCGTGGCGTACAGGTGGTAGCCGTCGACGCCGTTCTCGGCCTGGATCTTCCAGTTGCCCTTGAAGGTGTAGGTCGACGAGCCCTTGAGCACTTCGAGACCATCCGGGCTTTGGTCGGCGAGCAGGTCGATGCACGCCTTGGCCGGACCCAGGTGCTGCTCCAGCGGCAGCACGTCTGCGTTCAGGCTGCCGAAGATGAAGCCGCGGTAGCTTTGCACGCGCGCCACGCGCGTCAGGCCGTAGTTTTTCTTGTCGAAACAGGCCGGGTAGCCGGCGCCCTGCTCCTTGAACACCACCACGCAGTCACCGCGGGTGTCGAACACCCAGCCGTGGAACGGGCAGCTGAAGTCGGCGCGGTTGCCGCGCACCTCGCGCACCAGCGTGGTGCCGCGGTGGCCGCAGGCATTGACGAAAGCGTTGATCTCGCCCTCCGGGCTGCGCACCAGGATGACCGGAACGCGGCCCATGAACAGGCTCATGAAATCGTTGGGATTCGGAATCTGGCTCTCGTGGGCCAGATAAATCCAGTTGCCTTCCCAGATGCGCTCCATCTCGAGCTCGAAGATTTCCGGGTCGGTGAAGATGGAACGGTCGACCCGCGCCACCCCGTCGCGCACCCGCTCGTCGAGGTAGCCGGCCAGATTCAGGTTGCCGGTGCTGCTGCGTGCGTCCATTGATGGTCCCCTTGGCTGCTTGGCGTGACGCAAGCCGGCGCCATGCCGACTGTCGGGACCATTCTGGGCAGCGCCACCCGGCGAGTCTTGACGGCCGTCAACGGCGCATCGCCAAATCCCTGCCAAACGACCGTTGACGGCGTGCCTGCGCACGGGCAGCATGCTCGTCTTGCGGCCACACCCGGCCACGTCGCAAGGGGACACCGACATGAGCTACAGCGCACAGCAGATCGAGCAGGAAATCATCCGCATCCTGGAGCAGGGCACCGCGGCGGTGAAGAAAGTGGTCGACGCCTATGTCGCCAAGCGCACGCCCGAACGCGACATGAACTGGCTTTGCATCCAGATGGGCAAGGAATTCGGCGCCATCCTGCTGCATGCGGACCTGGCCAAGGCGGCCATCCGCGCCGGCATGGACGGGCGCGACATGGACGAGAAGTTCCAGACCATCAAGGAAGAAGTGTCCCATTTCCAGGGCTACTACAACCTGCTGAACCGCACCATCGGCAAAGACACGCCAATCCCGGTCGAGCACATCTACAGCTACGTGCTGGCCAACGTCGGCCCGAACGGCCTGGAACCGGACGCGCCCATGCTGGCGCAGCGCGAGCGCTGGCCGGCCAACTTCAACTACATCGCCAACATGAGTACCTACGCCAAGGGCAAGCACCCGTGGGTGGCGCGCGTGTTCGGCGCCACCGGCGAGGGCGCGGCGGGCGGGTGGCACTGGGCCATGAGCCAGCTGCCGCCGGTGGACGATTTCTTCCGCGAGGCGGCCAAGGTGCAAAAAGGCATCGCCATCGACGAGCTGCGCCACGGCCCGCAGGAGCTGAAGGAAATCTGCGAGGACTACTCGCCCGAATACGGCGTCGATCTGGAGGACATGTTCCGCGAACTGCGGCACATGCGCTACCTCGAAGTGCTGCAGCGCAACGAGCAGTTCCTGTACCCGCTCAGCGACGAGGAAATCGAGGCCATCCGCCAGGAGCTGATGAACGACGCCATCGAGCCGATCCGCGTCTACTCCGAGGCGGCCTGAAGGGCCTATAAATTTTTCAAGCTCCGAGGCCGGCCAGGGATGGCCGGACGCGAATCGAGCCCGCAAGGGCTTGATTCGCGCGAGCCCGTCCGGGCGTGTACCGGACGGGCGACGCAAGAAATGCGCAGGACGCGCATTTCTTCACAAACTCCGAGCCGACGCGGCACGGCCGACCGCGCAGCCGCCGCACACCAAGCCCTGGTAGCCCGCGCCTGGCACCGGGGCTTTTTTGTGGCCCGCCCTGCGGAATGGGTCACGGCGACACGCAAGACGAACCGTCTTCGCCACACTGCCGCGGCCAGCCTGAGCCGGCCACCGGATCATCCGCCCGGCCGCCACTCGCCCCCCAGCCACAGCCGCCGCGGCTGGCCGGGAAAATACCGGTACTCGCCGAAAGCGAAGTCAGCGCGCTCGGCATAGTCGCGGTCGGTGAGGTTGGTGATGCGGGCGAATAGCGTGATGCGGGTATTGGCGGCCCAGTCGGCGCGCAGGTTCAGCAGCGTGTGACCACCGTAGCGGGCCGTGTTGGCGGCGTCGAGATAGTACGGTCCCATGCGGATGCCCTCGATCTCCAGCGTGAGGTCCTGCTGCGGCCGGTACAGCCAGCGGGCACTGCCCATGAACGGCGGCGCGGTGTCGATTTCGTTGCCGCTGTGGATGGTCTCGCCGCCACTCGCGGCATGGTCGAAGGCATAGCGGTGGCGGGCGAGACTCGCGGCAAGGTTCAGCTCGTGGCGCCGTGCCGGGCGCCAGGTGAGTTCGGTTTCGAGGCCGAAATGGCGCGTCCTGCCGTCGCTGACGTTGAAGCCCTGCGCGTCGGTGAAGATGAAATGGCGCTTTTTCATGCCGAACGCGGTCGCGCCGATCTGCAGCCCGGCCCAGGCGCGCCGGTAGCCGATTTCCAGACCATCGAGGCGCTCACTGTCCAGATCGGCCGCGTCCTGGCCGCGCTGCAGGCGGTACAGCTCACCGACCTGCGGCGGCCGAAAGCCGCTCGACCAGGCGGCGTGCCACTGGCCGTCGGCGAGCTCGCCGTGCCGCAGGCCGAGCCGGCCGGCCAGGTTGGTGAAGTGGTCCCGGCGATCGGCGGGGCGGTTGTACAGGCAGCCGCCGTAGGCGCAGGGCGTGCCGTCGTCGCGCGTGTTGCCGTCGAGCGCCCGGTTGTCGTAATCGTAACCGAGATACTCCAGGCGCAGGCTGGGCAGCAGGTGCCAGGCGCCGGCGGCATCCAGCGGCAGGTCCAGCGCCTGCCACAGCGCCGCCATGCGTGAGGCGACCTCGAAGTCGTAATGCACGCCCAGCGGGCGGGTGGCCCTCAGAGACGCCGAGCCGGTGCTGACCGGCCGGGCCTGGGTTTCGGTGACGAAGCCGTGCGCGTACTCGACGGCCGCACCGCCCTGCCAGTCGAGCCCTCCCGGCAGCGGCTTTCGCAGGTCCAGCATCACGCCGGCGCTGCGCTGGCCGTTTTCTTCGGTCGGCTGGCCGGGCAGGTAGTGCTGCAGAAAATCCATCCGCGACCAGCGCGCGTAGGGCGTGAGCGACAGCGCCGTGTCCGCGCCGAGCACGGTGCGCCAGGCGCTGTAGGCGCGCGCCGCGGACGCGTCGCGGTAAGCCTCGGGATTGAGATTGTCCCGGCGCAGGCTGGCGTCGCGGTAGGCATCCTCGCCGACGATGTAGCCGGCCGTCTCCTGGTTGAGATTGCTGGCCGCCAGGTGCGTCAGGACCTCCCAGCGGCCGAGCTTCGTGAGGTGCCCCACGCCGAGCTTCTGCTCGCCGGTCGGCGTGTCGTCGCGAAAACCGTTGGTGTCGGAACCCTGCGCGTCGAGCCGCCAGTGCGGCGCGCCGGCCGACACCTGACCAATGATGGTGTCGTCCGGGCCGGCCTCGAGGCCAAAGGTCCACGGCTGCGGGCCCGGCCGCGGCGAGACGATGTTGATGGCGCCGTGCAGGGCGTTCGCGCCGTACTGGCTGCTGGCCGGGCCGCGCGCCACCTCCACCGCGGCGGCCTGCGCGAAATCGACCTCGAACAGCTCGTTCACGTTGCAGAAGCCGGCCGGCCGGATGGGGATGCCGTCTTCCAGAATCTGGAACGCGCCGCACGCGCCGGGGCCGCTGAGTACCGGCGAGCGGATGGCGATCAGACTCTCCTGGCCGTCGCCGCGGCTGACCCACACGTCCGGCACGCGGGTGAACAGCTCGCTGGCGTGCATCGGGCGGGTGCGGGCGATGTCGGCGCCGTCGATGCGGCTGCCGCTGCCGGCCGCGGTCCAGTGGGTGATGTCGCGCGGCGCCTCGATGGTGACCACCAGCGGCGACGCCCCGTCGGCCCGGCCGGCGCCGGGCACGACGGCCAGCAGCAGCGCGGCGATGCGCGCGCCGCCGGGACGAAAATGCACCCTCAAGCGGTGAGCTGGATATACCAGGCCACCAGCCTGGCGAGGATGCCGTAGGCCCAGTCCTTGACCGCCAGCCACCAGCCGCCGGCCTGCTCGCGCCGGGTCTGGTGCGCGCGCTCGATGACGTAAGCGTGGATGGCGTGCGCGTCGTCGGCACCGAGGTACTTGGCCCAGCCGACCATGCCCAGATCCTTGTAAAGACCGTCCAGCACGATCTTGTCGAACAGCTCATGCGTCGCCGGCTGCATGTAGCGCAGGTCCGGCAGCGTGGAGGCCTCGGCATTCAGGCCGTGACACACCGAGCAGTAGGCGTGGTAGAGATCGTGGCCTTTGGCGATGGTGGCGGCGGATGCCGTCTGCGCCGGCGGCTCGGGCAGGGCCGGCGGCGGCGGTGGCGGCGGCAACTGCGCCGTGCCGCCGAGCTTGAAGGTCAGCAGCCGGCCGCCGACCTTGTCGCCCTGCATCGGTGCCACGCCGCCGGCAAGACCGAGCGCCCCGCCCCAGCCGACCATCACGGCGATGTACTGCTCGCCGTCGACGGCGTAGCTGATCGGCGGCGCCACGATGCCGGACTGCGTGGGCGCACTCCACAGCCGCTGGCCGTTGTCGGCGCGGTAGGCCACCAGTTCACCCTTGGCGGTGCCCTGGAACAGCAGGTTGCCGGCCGTGCTCAGCATGCCGCCGTTCCAGGGGCCGTCGTGCTGCACGCGCCAGACTTCCCGCTGCGCCACCGGGTCCCAGGCGGCGATGTGGCCCTTGGCGATGGCGCGCATCACCTTGCGCGTCAGCGCCGGATCCTGATCGGCCGGCGGCATGGCGGCGGCCATGTCGACCGCCATGTTCCAGGGGTGGCGGCCGTACTTGAAGTCTTTTTCCGCGGCGTAGGTGAAGGGCAGGTCCTGGGCCGGGATGTACACCAGCCCGGTCAGCGGGCTGTAGGACATCGGCTGCCAGTTGTGGCCGCCAAACGGCGCCGGGAAGATCAGCTTCTCGTGGTCGCGGTACTGGGCGGGGTCGGTCTCGACCGGCCGGCCGCTGAGCGGGTCGACGTGGCTCGCCCAGTTCACCTGCACGTAGTTGTTGGCCGAGATGAACTGCCCGGTGGCGCGATCCAGCACGTAGAAAAAGCCGTTCTTGGGCGCCTGCATGATGACCTTGCGCAGCTGCCCGCCGATGGTGATGTCGGCCAGGATCATGTGCTGCGTGGCGGTATAGTCGAAGGTCTCGCCGGGCGTGGTCTGGTAGTGCCACACGTGGCGGCCGGTGTCGGGATCGAGCGCCACGATGGACGACAGGAACAGGTTGTCGCCTTCGCCGCGACTGCGTTCCCAGCGGTTCCACGGCGCGCCGTTGCCGACACCGACGTACAGCAGGTTCAGCTGCGGGTCGTAGGCCATGGAGTCCCACACCGTGCCGCCACCGCCGCCCTTGTTCCACCACTCGCCGGCTGGGTTCCAGGTTTTGGCGGCCATCTCGACGTCCGGCGATTCGAAGCCCTTGGCGGGATCGCCCGGCACGGTCCAGAAACGCCACACCATTTGCCCGCTGGCGGCGTCGTAGGCCGAGACGTAGCCGCGCACGCCGTACTCGGCGCCGCCGTTGCCGATGATGACCTTGTCTTTGACGATGCGCGGCGCGCCGGTGATGGTGTACGGCTTGGCCGGATCGATGGTCAGCGTCTCCCCCACCGGCT
>NZ_JAQVGQ010000104.1 GCF_028696615.1 Immundisolibacter sp.
CGAGATCGAAGAAATCGCCACGGCGATCGCCAAGGCCGGCATGCCGCCGGAGGTCGAGGAGCACGCCCGCAAGGAGCTCAAGCGCCTCGAGCGCATGCCGGAAGCCTCCGGCGAGTACCCGATGCTGCGCACCTATCTCGACTGGCTGACCGAGCTGCCGTGGAGCAAGCTCAGCACCGACACGCTGGACATTGCCGCCGCGCGCCGGGTGCTGGACCAGGACCACTGGGATCTGGAAAAAATCAAGCGGCGCATCCTCGAGCATCTGGCGGTGCACAAACTCGCGCCGGCCGGCAAGAGCCCCATCCTGTGCTTCGTCGGCCCGCCGGGCGTCGGCAAGACCTCACTCGGGCAGAGCATCGCCCGCGCCATGGGCCGGCAATTCGTGCGCGTGTCCCTGGGCGGCGTGCACGACGAGGCCGAGATCCGCGGCCACCGGCGCACCTACATCGGCGCGCTGCCCGGCAACATCATCCAGGCCATCCGCAAGGCCGGCACGCGCAACCCGGTGCTGATGCTGGACGAGGTGGACAAGCTCGGGCAGGGCTTTCACGGCGACCCGTCGGCGGCGCTGCTGGAAGTGCTCGACCCCGAGCAGAACCACACCTTCCGCGACAACTACCTGGCGGTGCCGTTCGACCTGTCGCAGGTCATGTTCATCGCCACCGCCAACGTGCTCGACAGCATCCCGGGGCCGCTGCGCGACCGCATGGAGGTGATCGAGCTGCCCGGCTACACGCAGGAGGACAAGCTCGAGATCGCCCGCCGCTACCTGATCGACCGGCAGCTGAAGGCCTGCGGCCTGACGCCCGAACAGGCCGAGATCACCGACGCGGCGCTGCGCGAGCTAATCGACGGCTACACCCGCGAGGCCGGCTGCCGCAACCTCGAGCGCGTGATCGGCGCCGTGCTGCGGCACGTGGCGGTGCGCGTGGCCGAGGGCGAAACCGGCCCGCACCGCATCGACGCGGGCGACCTGCCGGCCATCCTCGGGCCGCGCAAGTTCGAGTCCGAACTGGCCATGCGCACCGCCATGCCCGGCGTGGCGACGGGGCTGGCCTGGACGCCGGTCGGCGGCGACATCCTGTTCATCGAGGCCAGCCGCACGCCCGGCAACGGCAAGCTGATCCTGACCGGTCAGCTGGGTGATGTGATGAAGGAAAGCGTGCAGGCGGCGCTGTCGCTGCTGAAAAGCCGCGCCGAGCGCCTGGGCATCGACCCGGCGTCTTTCGACAAGCACGACATCCACGTGCACGTGCCGGCCGGCGCCATTCCCAAGGACGGTCCGTCGGCGGGCGTGGCCATGTTCGTGGCGCTGGCCTCGCTGCACACCGGCCGCAGCCTGCGCGGGCTGGTGCTGCCGGTGGGCGGCATCAAGGAAAAAGTGGTCGCCGCGCACCGCGCCGGCATCCGCCGCGTGATGCTGCCGGCGCGCAACAAAAAGGACTACGACGACATCCCGCAAAGCGCCCGCGAGCAGCTCGAATTCATCTGGCTGGACGACGTCGACCAGGCGCTGCAGGCGGTGTTCGAGTGCCCGCAGGACGACGCCGATGCACTGGCGGCCGATGGCGGCTGACGCACCGCCCGACGCGCCCGCGTGGGAACCCGCGGGCGTTCAGGCAATCCAATCCGGCACCGGGCGGCGGTGTGTCGCCCGGCCTTTCACACAGGACCGAACCATGAACAAACCCTGGAAGACCATCTGCCTGGTCGCCCTGCTGGCAGTCAACGGCGCCGCCGCAGCGGCCGGCCACAATAAGGGCCACGGCAATGGCAACTCACACGCCGTCACGCCGCCTCCACCCAGCAGCAACCGCCAAGCCCTGCCGGACGCCGACCGCGGCCTGGAGCGATCCCAGGAACGCGAAGCCGAGCGCGCCATCGAGCGCTCCCGTGCCGGCGAACAGCAGACGGAACATGCGCCCAACCTCGGCCTCGAACATCGCAACGAAGGCTCGCTGGATTCGCAGGGCAAGGGCTGGAAAAACCCGGCCGAATGAGTGATTGGCCGCGCCCGGGCGATGCACTGCCTGGGCGGGGCACGCCAACCACAGGCACCCGCTCGGGTGTCTCGCGCATCGGGCGGGCGCTGCCCGCCGCACCGTTTTCCGTCTGCCTCGTTACCTCGCAGGCCGCGCCGCGCGTTTCCAAGCTTGCACCCGCGCCACACGGCGCGGCATGCTGCGCCCCACGGCCAGCCTGGCCCAACGACAACAAGCCCCGAGGAGACAACGACCATGACGGACGCCGAACTCGAACGCGCGCTGGCGGCAGTCAGCCTGCCGCGCCCCGCCTACTGGGACGCGCGCTACCTCAAGAACGTCGAACAGCTCTCGAAGCCGCAGTACCGCATGCTGGTCGAGCGCGACGTGGCGGTGCCGATGCGCGACGGCGTGGTGCTGCGCGCGGACGTGTTCCGGCCGGACGCGCCCGGCCAGTTCCCGGGCTTACTCGCCCTGTCCGCCTACGGCAAGGACAGCCAGAGCGTGCCCATCCCGGCCCAGCCTATCCATTCGTGGGTGTTCGACCACAACGTCGAGGCCGGCGACATCGAGTTCTTCGTCTCCCGCGGCTACGCCTACGTGATCCCGGACGAGCGCGGTCTTGGCAAATCCGAGGGCGCCTGGAACGGCCCGTTCAGTGTGCAGGAACAGCAGGACGGCCACGACATCGTCGAGTGGATCGCCGCCCAGGGGTGGTGCACCGGCAAGGTCGGCATGATGGGCATCTCCTGGTTCGGCATGATCCAGCGCTTCGTGGCCGCCCAGCAGCCGCCGCATCTGGCGGCCATCTTCCCGTACGAGGCCGCCAACGACCTCTACGGCGTGGCCTACGAGGGCGGCGTGATCCAGCCGTTCTGGTGGGAACTCGAGCGCGAAATCCCGGCCCATACGACTCAATCAGAATCCGACAAGCTGTATTCGCCGGAGGAGCTCGAGGCGCGCTTCAACGCCATCGCCAACAACCGCGACATCGCCCTCAACAGCAACTACGTGCGCCTGCTGGCGCGGCGCAAGACGGCATTCTTCGACCAGCTGCTGCACCCCGAGAACACCGACTTCTGGGCGCGCCGGCGCTCGCGCGACAAGGTCGGCAACATTCGCGTGCCGGTGTACACGGCCAGCTGCTGGATTCCGTTCTTCAAGCCGTTCATCCAGGCGGTGTGGGACGACATGAACGATCCTGCGCTCGCCGTACCCAAAAAGCCGGCATCTTCGGCCATCACAACCAGACCCAGCTGCCCGGCCCGCCGGAGCTCAAATACGAGGCACTGCGCTGGTACGACCATTGGATGAAAGGCGTCGACACCGGCATCATGGACGAGCCGCCCATTCGCCTGTACGTGATGGGCATCAACCGGTACCGCTACGAGCACGAGTGGCCGCTGGCGCGCACGCAGTGGACCCGGCTTTACCTGCGCCCGTTCGGGGCGCTGGCACCGCTGCCGGAGCCCAGCGACGCCGAGCCCGATCCGCTGGTGCACCGCCCGCCGATCATCTCCACCGAGCGCAGCCAGGTGCGGTACTCGACGCCGCCGATGAGCGCGCCGATGGAGATCACGGGGCCGGTGGTGCTGAACCTGTACGCCGCGCTCGACCAGCCGGATGCCACCTTCGTCGCCAAGCTGTGGGCGGTCGGCCCGGGTGGCGAGCGCTTTGCGCTGTGCCGCGGCGTGCTCAAGGCCTCGCACCGCGCGCTCGACGAGGAAAACTCGACGCCCTGGAATCCGGTGCACCCGCACGTGGACCCGCAGCCGGTGGTGCCGGGCGAGGTCAACCACTACGCGATCGGTTTGCCGAGCTTCTCGTACGTGTTCCGGCCCGGCGAGCGCCTGGAGCTCGAAATCGCCACCTGCGACCCGATCGACATCCCCTGGCACCATCGCCTGAACGTGATGGGCCCGCTGCCGTCGATGACGCTCACCTACTACAAGCTGTACCGCGACCGCGAGCACGCCTCGCACCTGCTGGTGCCGGTGATCCCGGGCGGCGGGCACTGACGCAAGCCCCGGCCGAAGGCGCGATCGCACCTTCGGCCGGCATTGTCTGGCCGCCTCAGGCTCCCGGCCCAACCGGCCGCACGCGCGCGGCCGCATCGCGCGCCCGCTGGCGGGCGAGCTCGATGTCATCCGCCCGCGCCAGCGCCACGCCCATGCGCCGGCGCGGAAACGCCTGCGGCTTGCCGAACAGGCGGATGTCGGTGCCGGGGATGCGCAGCGCCTCATCCACGCCGGCAAAGGCGATGCCGGCGGCCTCGATCTGGCCATAGATCACGGCGCTCGCCGCCGGCGTCTGCAGGTCCACCTCCACCGGCAGGCCGAGGATGGCGCGGGCATGCAGCTCGAACTCCGACAGCCGCTGGCTGACCAGCGTCACCAGGCCGGTGTCGTGCGGGCGCGGACTCACCTCGCTGAACCACACCTCGTCGCCGCGCACGAACAGCTCGACGCCGAAGATGCCGCGCCCGCCGAGCGCCGCCGTGATGCGTCCGGCGATGTCCCGCGCGCGGGCAAACGCCGCCTCGCCCATCGGCTGCGGCTGCCAGCTCTCGACGTAGTCGCCCTGCACCTGACGGTGGCCGATCGGCTCACAAAAGGCGGTTTCGATGGCGCCGTACACGCCGCGGCTGCGCACGGTGAGCAGCGTGATCTCGTACTCGAACGGCACCTGCGCCTCCACGATGACGCGCGCCTCGCGCACCCGGCCGGCGTCCTGCGCGTACTGCCAGGCGCGCTCGATGTCGCCCGCGTCGGTCACGCGCGACTGGCCCTTGCCGGACGAGGACATCACCGGCTTCACGAAGCACGGAAAACCGATGTCGGCGGCCGCCGCGCGCAGCTCGTCGAGGCTGCTGGCAAAGGCATAGCGCGAGGTCGGCAGGCCGAGCTCCTCGGCCGCCAGGCGCCGGATGCCCTCGCGGTTCATGGTCAGCTGCGCGGCGCGCGCGGTCGGGATCACCTCGGCCAGACCGTCGGCCTCGATGGCGAGCAGCGCGTCGGTGGCGATGGCCTCGATCTCCGGCACGATCAGCGCCGGGCGCTCGGCCTCGACCAGCGCCCGCAGCGCCGCGCCGTCGGTCATGTCGATCACGTGCGCGCGGTGCGCCACCTGCTGGCCCGGCGCGTTCGGGTAGCGGTCGACGGCGATGGTTTCCACGCCCAACCGCTGCAGGGCGATGATGACTTCCTTGCCGAGCTCGCCCGCCCCCAGCAGCATGACGCGCGTGGCATTGGCGGCGAGCGGGGTGCCTATCAGCATGGACGGTTCCGGTGGTGTGACGGGGCCGGCATTGTCGCAAGCCGCGCCCTGCAAGCTGCAGGAAATGGCGGGGCGCGGCATGGCATCAGGCGCCGCGCCGCCCGCCAGCGAACACAGCGGCCGGGTCGAGCTCCGCCTTCAGGCGCCGCTCGATGGCGGCCTGCGCGGCCGACCGCGGTTGAAACACGCCGCCGCGGCGATCGCCACCGCGCATCAGCGTGGCGTGGCCGTGCGCCGCGCCAGCCGCGGCCCAGACCTGCGCTGGTGCGGCCTCGCTGCGCAGCCAGCGCTGGGCGCCGCCCCAGTCGATCAGCCAATCGCCCGGTAGAGCGAGCGGCGCTGCCGCCGGCGGCAGCGAGATGCGCCACAACGGCGCCGGCCCGCCGAAAAACGGCAGCTCCCAGTCGCGCAGCGCGCGCCAAAAATCGGTGCCATCCGGCTGTTCCTCGCCGCCGATCTGCGCCCGCGCCGCGGCCACGCCCTCGGCGGTACCGGACAGGCGAAGGTGCAGCCGGCCGCCCCGCAGGCACAGGCCGGACAGCGGCCACGGTCGGCGCTGCAGGTCGATCATGGCCTGCGCCGGGTCGGACGGTTGGAGCACCAGCGCACGTTCGGTTTCCGGCACCGGCAGCACGCGCAGCGACACGTCCAGCAGCACGCCAAAGGCGCCGAGCGAGCCCGCATACAGGCGCGCGAGGTCGTAACCGGCGACGTTCTTGATGGTCTCGCCGCCGTAGCGCACCACCTGCCCGCGACCGTTGATGGCGCGCACGCCGAGCACGAAATCGCGCGCCGCCCCCGCCCACGGCCGGCGCGGCCCGGACAACCCGGCCGCGATGGCGCCGCCGAGCGTGCCGCGGCCGGCGAAGCGCGGCGGCTCGAAGCCCAGCATCTGCCCGTGGCCAGCCAGCACGGCGTCGAGTTCGGCCAGCGGCGTGCCGGCGCGGGCGGTGATGACCATGTCGCCCGGCTCGTAGCTCAGCACGCCGCGGTGGCCGCTCACATCCAGCGCCTCGCCGGCCGCAGCATCGCCATAAAACGCCTTGCTGCCATGGCCGATGGCGCGCAGCGGGCGGCGCGCGTCGATGGCGCCGCGCACGGCGGCGAGCAGCGGTTCGGTCTGATCCTGATCCATGCTCAAAACCGTTCGAGCTCGGGGTGCGGCAGTTGGCCGTGGTGCACGTGGCTGCCGCGCAGCTCGGCGCAGCGCGCGAGTGTCGGGATGGCCTTGCCGGGGTTCAGCAAACCGGCCGGATCGAAGGCGCGCTTGACGGCGAAGTAGTCCGTGAGCACCGCGTCCGCGAACTGCTTGCAGGCCTTGTCGATCTTCTCGACGCCGATGCCGTGCTCGCCGGTGATGGTGCCGCCGAGCTCGAGACACTCGTCGAGGATGCGCCCGGCCAGGCGCTCGGTGCGCTCCACCTCGTCCGGGATGGCGCCGTCGTACAGGATGAGCGGGTGCAGGTTGCCGTCGCCGGCGTGAAATGCCGTCGCCACGCGCTGGCCGTGCTCGGCGGCCAGTTCGCCGATGCGGCGCAGGATGCCCGGCAGGTGCCGGCGCGGCACGGTGGCGTCGACGATGTAGAAATCCGGCGACACCCGGCCCATGGCCGGAAACGCGCCCTTGCGCCCGGCCCACAGGCGCGTGCGCTCGTCGGCGTCGCGCGCCAGGCGCAGGTCGTAACCGCCGCAGGCTTGCATGAGCGCCGTCACCCGTTCGAGCTGGGACTCCACCTGCGCCGCCGCGCCGTCGAGCTCGCACAGCAGCAGCGCCGCCGCGTCCACCGGCAGGCCCATCTGGATGTAGCCCTCGACCACCTCGACCGCCACCTGATCCATCATTTCGAGCCCGGACGGCACCACGCCGGCGGCGACGATGTCCATCACCGCCCGCCCGGCGCGCTCGAGATCCGGAAACGCCGCCTGCAGCAGCACGATCGATTCGGGCACCGGCAGCAGCTTCAGGCGCGCCTCCACCACCACGCCCAGCATGCCCTCCGAGCCGGTGACCAGCGCCAGCAGGTCATAGCCCGGCCCGTCGAGACCGCCGCCGCCCACGGTGAGCAGTTCGCCGTCCATGGTCACCAGCGTCACCTCGAGCAGGTTGTGCGTGGTCAGGCCGTATTTCACGCAGTGCACGCCGCCCGAGTTCTCGGCGATGTTGCCGCCGATGCTGGAAGCGAACTGGGACGACGGATCGGGCGCATAGAACAGCCCATGCGCGGCGGCGGCCTCCGATACGGCCAGATTGCGCACGCCCGGCTGCACGCGGGCGATGCGGTTTTCGGGGTCGATTTCGAGGATGCGGTCAAAGCGCGTCATGGACAGCAAAATGCCGTCCGGGCGCGGCAGCGCGCCGGCCGAAAGACCCGTGCCGGCGCCGCGCGGCACCACCGGCACGCCATACTGCCGGCAAAGTCGCAGCAGCGTCTGCACCTGCTCCACGGTTTCCGGCAGCGCCACCGCCAGCGGCAGGGCACGGTAGTTGGCGAGCGCGTCGCACTCGTAGGCGCGCCGCTCGGCCTCGTCGGTGATCAGCCCGTCGGCGGGCAGCACGGCGCGCAGCGCCGCCAGCAGGGCGGTGTGATCGACAGTGGATGGGGTGACGTTCATGACTCCTCCGGCGTGCCGGCAATGGTAGCGGCGGACCGCTCGACCCGGCGGCTTGCCCCCAAATCAAACGCGTCAGGCGCTTGATTTGCGGCCTGCTATAGTTCGCGCCCGCCAAGCACCTCGATACGGTTGCTATGTCCCGCAACACCGCCATCCTGCTCGTCACCTGCCCCGACCAGCGCGGCCTCGTCGCCGCCGTGGCCGAGTTTTTGTATCGCCACGGCGCCAACATCCTGCACGCCGACCAGCACGTCGACATCGCCGCCGGCCTGTTTTTCATGCGCGTGGAATGGGCGCTGACCGGCTTCGACATGCCGCTGGCCGATTTCGCGGCGGCGTTCGCGCCGCTGGCCCAGAAACACGCCATGCAGTGGCGCATCGAGGAATCCGACCGCCGCCAGCGGGTGGCCATCTTCGCCTCACGCTACGACCACTGCCTGGCCGACCTGCTGTACCGCCACCGCGCCGGCGAGCTGTACTGCGACATTCCGCTGGTGATCAGCAACCACCAGGACACGCGCCAGCTGGTCGAGTTCTACGGCATTCCGTTCCACCTGATCGAGGTGACGCCGGAAACCAAGGGCGGCGCCGAGGCCGCGCAGCTGGCGCTGCTGGAACAAAACGCCGTGGACCTGATCGTGCTAGCGCGCTACATGCAGATCCTGGGGCCGAAGTTCGTGGCCCGCTACCCGGCGCGCATCATCAACATCCACCACTCGTTCCTGCCGGCCTTCCTGGGCGCCCGGCCGTATCACCGCGCCTTCGACCGCGGCGTGAAGATCATCGGCGCCACCAGCCACTACGTGACCGACACCCTCGACGAGGGGCCGATCATCGAGCAGGACGTGATCCGCGTGTCGCACCGCGACCAGGTCGAGAACCTGATCCAGAAAGGCCGCGACGTGGAAAAAATGGTCCTGTCACGCGCCGTGCGCTGGCACCTCGAACACCGCATCCTGGCCTACGGCAACAAGACGGTCGTGTTCGACTGACCGAGGGCCG
>NZ_JAQVGQ010000105.1 GCF_028696615.1 Immundisolibacter sp.
TCGTTGGTGCCCTCGTAGATGCGGGCGATGCGCGCATCGCGCAGGTACTTGGCGGCCGGGTATTCCTCGAGGAAGCCGTAGCCGCCGAACATCTGCAGCGCCTCGTCGGCAACGCGCCACAGTAGCTCCGAGCCGGCGATCTTGGCGATCGAGCACTCGAGCGCGAAGTCCTGCAGCGCCGCCAGCTTGGCGTCTGCCGTGCGGCCGCCCGCATTGGCCAGCGCGTCGATGGCGCCGCCGGCCCGGTAGATGGCGCTCTCGGCCGCATAGATGTCCGCCGCCGCCTGGCCGATCTTGCGCCGGATCATGCCGAAATCGACGATGCGCTGGCCGAACTGCCGCCGTGCGGCGGCGTAGTCGAGCGCGGCATCGAGCGCGCACTTGGCGCTGCCGAGCGCGGTGCCGCCGAGCTTGTAGCGGCCGTTGTTCAGGATGTTGAAGGCGATCACATGCCCGCGGCCGATCTGTCCCAGCACGTTGCCGCGCGCGATGCGCGCGTCCTGCAGGATGACCTGGCGCGTGGACGAGCCGTGCATGCCGAGCTTGTGCTCCTCGGCGCCCAGGCTCACGCCCGGCGCATCGAGCGGCACGATGAAGCAGGTAAAGCCGCTGGCGCCGTCCACCTCGCCCTGCACCTTGGCGAACACGAAGCCGACGTCGGCGATGCCGGCGTTGGTGATGAACTGCTTGGTGCCGTTCAGTACCCATTGCTCACCGTCCAGCACCGCCGTGGTGCGCGCGGCGAGCGCGTCCGAGCCGGAGCCCGGTTCGGTCAGGCAGTAGCAGCCGCGCAGTTCGCCGCTGGCGAAGCCCGGCAACCACTGCGCCTTC
The DNA here is from genome assembly GCF_028696615.1 of Immundisolibacter sp. Taxonomy (GTDB): domain Bacteria; phylum Pseudomonadota; class Gammaproteobacteria; order Immundisolibacterales; family Immundisolibacteraceae; genus Immundisolibacter. Next base: position 832 of record NZ_JAQVGQ010000105.1, read on the forward strand.
TGCTCGTCGCTGCCGAACAGCGCCACCGGCAGCGAGCCGATGCCGTTTTGCACCATCAGCGTCAGCATGAACGACTGCTCGCGCCCGGTGCTCTCGAGCACGCGCATCGACACCGGCAGCGGCAGGTCGAGCCCGCCGTATTCCTCCGGCAGGTCGAGCATGGTCAGACCCAGGTCCGACGCCTGCTGCATCAACCCTTCCAGCACACCGGGGACCTTGGCCTCGATGTCGGCCAGGCGTGGCCAGACCTGCTCGTCGCAAAAGCGCCGGGCGGTGTCGAACAGCGCCTGCTGCTCGGCGTCGAAATCCTCGGGCGTGAAGATCGCGCCCGGTGCCTGCGCCGGGTCCAGAAAGGCGCCGCCGTGGGTATCGCTCATGGTGGGATGCTTGGGGTGAGGTGGCGGGAAGGGTCGTCGTCGTTATTTGGGCGCCAGGCGGATGGCGCCGTCCAGGCGGATGGTCTCGCCGTTCAGCAGCACGTTCTCGACGATGACCTGCACCAGCGCCGCGTACTCGGCCGGATCGCCGAGGCGCGCCGGAAACGGCACGCTGGCGCCAAGACTCTGCTGCACCGACTCGGGCAGCGATTCTAGCATCGGGGTCTTGAACAGCCCGGGCGCGATGCTGACCACGCGGAGGCCGTGGCGGGCGAACTCGCGCGCCAGCGGCAGCGTCATGCCGACCACGCCGCCCTTGGAGGCCGAATATGCCGCCTGGCCGATCTGCCCCTCGAAGGCGGCCACCGAGGCGGTGTTGACGATCACGCCGCGCTCGCCGTCCGCCCCGCGCGGCGCGTTGCCCTGCATGTGGGCGGCGGCCAGACGCACCAGGTTGAAGGTGCCGACCAGGTTGATGGTGATGGTGCGCGCGAACTGCTCTAGCGGCATGGGACCCGTCTTGCCGAGCGCGAGCCCGGCGCCGACCACGCCGGCGCAGCTCACGGCAAGATCGAGCCCGCCCATGGCCTGGACGCCGCCGGCGAGCGCCGCCTCGAGCGCCTCGCCTTGGGTGACATCCACGGCCGCAAACTGCGCCCGTGGCCCGAGTTCGCGCAGCGCCGCGGCGCCGGCCTCGGCGTTCACGTCCAGCAGCAGCGCCTGCCCGCCGCCAGCGATCACGCGCCGCGCGGTGGCCAGACCCAAGCCCGAGGCGCCGCCGGTGATGGCGGCGCGAATACCCTCGAATTGCATGCGGTGCCCCAGTTGGTTGTTGCCAAACCGGGGCATGCTGCCGCGCCGCCGGCCCGCTTGTCCAGCCGGCGAGTGCCTTCAGGACGGGCGGGCCGGGCGTGGCCGGCGACAGTCGATCGCCGGTCTTTCAATGGCCTGTTAAGGAGGCGATTCATTCAGCGCTTTCTGCTCGGGGCAGGATGCCCCGACCTGGGACTATGGCGTAAGCCATTGACTCAGGGAGCCCAGCGCGGGCGTGCACCGCGCTGCGGCGAGCTGAAAGATTCCATGGAGGGAATTTTCAGCGTCAATCAAACGAAAAAGCTCAGGTTCGGTGCCTGGATGATGGCCTGATCGATGCTCGCCTCGCGGCGGGCGATGCGAAAGCCGCCATCGGTGATGCGCAGCCGGTCGCGGCGGCGGGCGCCCAGGATGTAGGGAGTGGGTTCGCTGGCGCGCACGCGGTAGATCAGCAACCGGCTGTCGACGTCGAGTTCGTCGGCCTTGTCCGCAGCGCGCGCGCGGATGTTGCTGACGAAGTAGTTGTAGACGCTCGGCGGGTGCTCGGCGGTGGTGAGGGTCTGGTTGCCAAGCAGGCGCACGCGCACTTTCATGCTGGTGTGGTCGTCGTCGAAGTACGGGTTGCCGATGCCGACCTGGCGGCGCGTGCCGTGCTCGTAGAACTCCGGGAAGCCGACGCGGTAGTGGACGTCCTCGGCGAGCAGCTCGAACCACTGCGTCAGCTGGCGCTGGGCGAGCAGGTCGGCTTCGTCGTAGTAGAACTCGCACACGCGGCGGTAGAGCGCGTCGTCGACGCGCGCTTGGGACTGATGGGTCACGGGTTTTCTCCAGCAAATAAGGTGGCCGCCCGCGTTCGGGCGGCCGGGTGGTTTCAGCGCGCGCCGGTCATGTATGCGCGCCACTGCAGCAGGTTGTTGAACTCCGTGACTTCGCAGTAATTGGACGGGTAGGCCACGCCCGGGCCGGGCCAGTCGGCGATCGGCCGGTCGCGGTAGTTGAGCGCCACCTGGAAGTTGACGTCGACGGTGCCGGAGATTTCTCCCTCGCAGCCGCGCTGGATGGCGTGCCAGGCTTCGGCGTCGTCCTGGTCGAAGGTGCCGCCGGCGGTGAAGGTGCGCACCCCGGCGCGCATGGCGCGCTGCTTGACCTCGTCGCTGGCTTCCTGGTCCACCAGGAACCAGTTCCAGATCTCGGTGCGGTTGACCGCCAGCGGCTGCCAGACGCGGATGGCGAAGAAGTTGGTGATGGGGTCGGTCTGCATGTCGAAGCTGATCGGCCCGAACACCCAGGAGAAGTTCGGGAACACGGTGCCGACCGAGGCGATGCAGCGCTTGAACAAGGCCAGCTGCTGCGGATTGAGCGTGCGTTCGAACAGCGCCACCAGCGCCGGGTCGTGGCCCATCCATTCCGGCATTTCGGCCGGGCCCTGCGTCCAGATGCCGTTGTAGGGGCCGGCGGTGACCGACGGGCTTTCGAGCAGCGCCTTGTGGATCATGCCGAGCGCCCCCGGCATGCCGCCGGCCAGCGCCGCATCCACGATCGGGCCGTGCACCTTGACCGCGTGCGGGCCGTCCGCGCCGAAGTTCAGCGGCCCCAGCTTCCAGTTGTTGGTGGGCGTCCAGCGGTGCGGCAGGCCGAGCACGGTCATGCCGTTCGGCGTGCGGTTGAACATGATGTCCAGGTACCAGCGCGCGTCGCCCAAGTGCTCGTCCAGCGACGGGGCGTCGTGGTTCCAGGTGGCGAACACCAGCCCGGCGTAGCTGCCCACGCGCGCCTGGCGCAGGTCGAGGTTGCGGAAGTTGACCTTGCCGCCGTAGGTGTGGTCCTCGGCGGTCGCCACCAGCGCGCCGTCGCTGCCGAATACCCAGCCGTGATAGGGGCAGGTGAAACCGCGCGCGTTGCCGGCATCGGCGCGGCACACCAGCGCGCCGCGGTGGGTGCAGGTGTTCAGCAGCACGCGCACCCGCCCGGCCTGGTCGCGCACCAGGATGACCGGGTCGTTGCCCATCTTGCGGGTGACGTAGTCGCCTTTGTTGGGAATCTCCGACTCGTGGCCGATGTACAGCCAGGTGCGCGTGAAAATGCGCTGCAGTTCCAGGCGGAACAGCGTTTCGTCGGTGAAGATCAGGCGGCTGGCGGTGGCGTTTTCGGCGTCCACCAGGCGTTCGATTTCGGACGGTTGCCATCCTTGTTCAATGCGCATATGCGCTTCCTCCTGAAGTCCATTTGGGGAATGTTCGCGACCGGGGCGTCGGAACGGATGCCGGCACTTGGTTTTGAACGGTCGTTCAGACCGGTCAATGTTCGCCAAAGCGCGCGCCCGGCGCAAGCAAGCGTTCCGTTCGGGGTGCGCCGAAACGTCCAAGGCGGGTTATTTTCGGTGTTTCCGAAGCAACCCGCGTCACGACACGATGAAAGCAGCCTACATCGACCACTGCGGCGGCCCGGAAGTCTTGCAATATGGCGACCTGCCGGATCCGCTGCCCGGCGCGGGCGAGGTGCTCATCGACATCCACGCCGCCAGCGTCAACGCCGCCGACTGGCAGGTGCGCGCCGGGCGCTACGGCAAGCCCACGCGCTTTCCGCACATCCTGGGGCGGGATTTCTCGGGCGTGGTCGGTGCGCTCGGTGCGGGCGTGGACGAGTTCCGCGTCGGTGATGCCGTGTTCGGCGTGTGCGACACCGGCCAGGAGGGCGCCTACGCCGAGAAGATCGCCATCAAGGCCGCGATCGTGGCCCGCAAGCCGGATTGGCTGTCGCACCTGCACGCCGCGGCGGTCGGGCTGATCGGTCTCACCGCGCTGGTGGCCATCGAGGACACGCTCGGGCTTGCGGCCGGCGAAACCATTCTCATCCAGGGCGGCGCGGGTGGCGTGGCCGGGTTTGCCATCCAGCTCGCCCGGCACCTCGGCGCGCGCGTCATCACCACCGCCAGCGCCGCCAATGTCGATTACGTGCGCAGCCTGGGCGCGGATGAGGTGATCGACTACCGGAGCTGCGATTTCAGGCAGCAAGTGCGCGACTGCGACGCCGTGTTCGACACCGTCGGCGGTGAGGTGGCGCTGCGCTCGTTCGACGTGCTGCGACCCGGCGGCCGGGCCGCCTTCATCGCGTCCGGCATGAGCGCGCCGCCGGCGCCGCGGCCGGACGTGACCTCATTGCGCCCGCAGGTCGGCCGCGACCGTGCGCATCTGGAACGCATCCTCGCGCTGCTGGCGTCGGGCGCCGTGCGGGTGCCGGACATCACCCGCTTCACGCTCGATCGTGCGGCCGACGCGCATCGCCTGAGCGAATCGCGCCACCTGCGCGGCAAGCTGGTGTTCGAGGTGCGCTGACCGGCGGGAGCGGGGGCGTCCTCACTTCGCCAGCTTTGCCATTACGTAATGCACCGCGCCGTCGAGCGTCGCCAGGCGCGGGTAGTCGAGTTCCGGGATCGGCACGCCGAGCTGTTTGTGCACGGCGGTGACGAAGTTCAAAAAATCCATCGAATCGATGTCGATCTGGTCGCGCAGCGGCGCGGCGGGGTCGAGTTCCGTTTCGCGCGCCTCGGGGGCGATGGCGCCCAGGATGCTGAGCAGGCGCTCGCGCAGTTCGGCTTCGGTCATAAGGCCTCCGGGGTTTGCAGCAGGCGCTCGAGCGCCGCCAGGAACAGCGCGCCGCGGTGGCCGTCGCTCGCGCGGTGATCGCCGGCCAGCGTCAGCGTGATGGTGCGCCGCACGGCAAGACCCTCGCCGACCACCCACGGCCGGCGCACCACCGAGCCCGCGCCCACTATCGCCACCTGCGGCGGGGTGATGATGGGGTAGACGCGCTCGACGCCGTTGTCGCCGAGGCTGGACAGCGTGATGGTGGGGTCGGTCAGTTCCGAGCTGCGCAGGCCGCCGGCACGCGCGCGCAGCACCAGGTCCTTGAGCTCGGCCATCAGGGTGTCGAGGTCCTTGTCGGCCACGTCGTGAATGGCGGGGGCGATGAGACCGCGCCGGCGCAGCGCCACCGCCACGCCGATGTGCACGGCCGTCGACGGCTCGAAGCGGTCCTCGCGCCAGAAGCCGTTCAGCTCCGGCACCTCGCGCAGCGCGAGCGCCGTGGCCTTGAGCAGCAGCACCGCGTACAGCAGGCGCCGGTCGGGGTCGCGCTCGGCATTCACGGCCTCGATGAAGCGCAGCGCCGGCTCGAAGTCGGCCGTGGTGGCGAGGTAGTAGTGCGGAATCTCGCGCTTGGACCGGGTCATGGCGGCGGCGATGGCGCGGCGCATGGCGTCGGGGTCGAACGGCGCCTTGGCCGCAGGCGCAGTGGGCGGCGCCTGCGCGGCGCGTTCGACATCCTGGAGCGTGATCGCGCCCTTGGCGCCGCTGCCGGTGATCGTGGCCAGATCAACGCCGAGTTCGAGCGCGCGCTGGCGCACGCTGGGGGCGGCGCGCGGCGCGGCCTTGGCGGGCGGTGGCGTGGTGAGCGGCAGGTCGGCCAGCGTGATGGCGCCGCCGGGGCCGCTGCCGGTGAGCGTGGACAGATCGATGCCGAGTTCGGCGGCGCGTTTTCGGGCGGCTGGCGAGGCGCGCACCGTTTCGCCAGCGGCCGGTGCAGGCGGGCCGGGCGGGGCGGCGGCCGCCGGTGCCGGCACGGCCGCAGCCGCGGCGGGCGGCGGCGCGGCGGGCTGTGCCGCTGGCTCGACAGCCGGCTGCGGCGCGGCCGGTTTGGCGGCTGCCTCGCCCTCGCTGCGCACGGTGGCCAGCACGGTGCCGACCGGCACTTCGGTGCCCGGCTGCACCAGCAGCGCATCCACCACGCCGCTGTCGAAAATTTCGACGTCGATGGCGCCCTTCTGGGTCTCGACCACCGCCACGATGTCGCCGCGGCGCACGCGGTCGCCGGGCCTGACGCGCCACTCGAGAAGCTTGCCGCTTTCCATGTCGCTGCCGAGCGACGGCATGCGGAACTCAGCCACGGCCGAGCACCCCGCGGGCGGCGGCGACGATGCCGTCCACCTGCGGCAGGGCGGCGTCCTCGAGGTGCTTCGGGTACGGGATCGGCACCTCGGCGCTGCACACCCGCGCCGGCGGAGCGTCGAGTTCGTAGAACACCTGTTCTGTGATGCGGGCGCTGATCTCGGCGGCGAGGCTGCCGGTGCGCCAGCCCTCGTCGACGATCACCGCCCGGCGCGTTTTGCGCACCGAGGCCATGACGGTGGCGTCATCGAGCGGGCGCAGGCAGCGCAGATCGATGACCTCGGCCTCGATGCCGTCGCCGGCCAGTTTTTCGGCGGCGGCGAGCGTCTTGGGCAGGCTGCCGCCGTAGGTGACGAGCGTGACGTCCCGCCCCGGCCGGCGCACGGCGGCGCCGGTCAGCGGCACCGTATCGACCGCCTCCAGTGGGCCTTCGGTGTTGTAGAGCATGACGTGCTCGAACGCGATCACCGGGTCCGGGTCGGCCAGCGCGGCGGCCAGCATGTGCCGGGCGTCGGTGACGGTGGCCGGCGCGATCACCTTCAGGCCCGGGATGTGGGCGTAGAAATTCTCCAGGCTGTGCGAGTGCTGCGCCGCCAGCTGCCGGCCGGCGCCGGTGGCCATGCGGATCACCAGCGGCACCGACACCTGCCCGCCGGACATGTGGCGCAGCGTGGCGGCGTTGTTCAGGATCTGGTCCAGCGCCAGCAGGCTGAAGTTGACGGTCATGATCTCGACGATCGGCCGCAGACCGCCGAGCGCCGCGCCGATGCCGGCGCCGGTGAAGGCCGATTCCGACAGCGGCGTGTCGCGGATGCGCGCCTCGCCGAATTCCTCCAGCAGGCCCTTGCTGACGGCGTAGCAGCCGCCGTAGCGGCCGACGTCCTCGCCCATCAGGAACACGCGCGGGTCGGCGTTGAGTGCCGCGCGCAGCGCGTCCCGCATCGCCTCGCGGTAGGTGCAGGTGGCGGCGCTCATGCCTGATCTTCCGTGTACACGTCGCGCGTGAGCTGCTCGACGGGCTCGAAGCTGCCGGCCTCGGCGAACTCGATCGCCGCCTTGAGTTCGGCATCGACCTGCGCCTGCAGGGCCGCGCGATCGTCCGTCCCGAGCAGGCCGAGGCTGATTGCCTCGCGCTCGAACAGGTCGATCGGGTCGCGCGCCCGCCAGCGCTCGACTTCCGCCTTGTCGCGGTACAGCTGGCTGTCGAACATGGAATGCGCCCGGTAGCGGTAGGTGTGGCATTCGAGCAGGTACGGCCCGTGGCCTTCGCGCACGTGGGTGATGGCCGTCTGCGCCGCCTCGCGCACGGCCAGCAGGTCCATGCCGTCGACAGCGGCCGACGCAAGGCCATAGGCGCGCGCCTTCAGGTGCACGTCGGTCTCGGCCTGCGAGCGCGCCAGCGCCGTGCCCATGGCGTACAGGTTGTTCTCGCACACGAACAGCACCGGCAACCGCCACAGCGCGGCCAGATTCAGCGACTCGTGGAACGCGCCCTCGGCCGCCGCGCCTTCGCCGAAAAAGCACGCGCTCACCTGCGCCCGCTGCTGCATGGCGTCGGCCAGCGCGAGTCCCACCGCCAGCGGCAGGCCGCCGGCGACGATGGCGTTGCCGCCGTAAAGGCGCGCCGCGGCATCGAACAGGTGCATGGAGCCGCCGCGGCCGCGGCTGCAGCCCTGCTGCTTGCCGAACATCTCGGCCATCACGGCGCCCATGTCGACGCCGCGCACCAGCGCGTGGCCGTGCTCGCGGTAGGTGGCGACGATGGCGTCGGCCGGCTCCAGCAGCGGCACGATGCCGGCGGCGATGGCCTCCTCGCCGTTGTACAGGTGCATGAAGCCGCGAATCTTGCCGGCGCTGTACAGCTCGGCGCAGGCGTCCTCGAAGGCACGGATGCGCAGCATGTGC
>NZ_JAQVGQ010000106.1 GCF_028696615.1 Immundisolibacter sp.
AGTTCGTGGCGCGTTTCGATGCCGCCATGCAGGACGACTTCAACACACCGGGCGCGATCGCCGTGCTGTTCGAGTTGGTGCGCGAGCTGAACCGCGCCGACGATCCGGCCCGCGTGGCCTCGCTGGCCGGCACGCTGCGCCATCTGGGCGGCGTGCTGGGGTTGCTACAGGACGACCCGCAGGCGTTTTTGAAAGGCGGCGGCGGGCCGTCGGACGAGCAGATCGAGGCGCTGGTGCAGGCGCGCCTGATGGCGCGCAAGGCGCGCGACTTTGCCCGCGCCGACGCCATCCGCGACGAGCTCTCCGCGGCCGGCATCGTGCTCGAGGACGGCGCCGGCGGCACCACCTGGCGGCGGCGCTGAGGAGCGGGTGCGCTGAATCAATCAGCGCGCCGTCCAGCCGCCGTCCACCACCAGTTCCGAGCCGGTCATGAAGGACGACTCGTCGCTGGCCAGGAACAGCACCGCCGCCGACACCTCGTCCGGGGCGGCGGCGCGGCGCTGCAGCTGCACGCCGAGCATGCGCTGGCGCGCCTCGCCTTCCTTCGCCAGCAGGCCGTCCAGCATGGGCGTGTCGATCAGGCCCGGGTGCACCGAGTTGACGCGGATGTCGAACTCGGCCAGATCCGCCGCGGCGGCCTTGGTCAGCAGGCGCACCGCGCCCTTGCTGGCGCAGTAGGCTGACGCCAGCGCGCCGCCGACGATGCCGAACACCGACGAGATGTTGATGATGCTGCCGCCGCGGCCGCGGTCGCGCATCCGGCGGCCGACCGTGCGCACGCCAAGGAACACGCCGCGGGCGTTGACGGCCATGACGCGGTCCCATTCGTCGGCGGCGAGGTCCAGCACCGACGCGGTGCGGTGTGAGATGCCGGCGTTGTTGACCAGCACGTCGATGCCGCCGAAGCGCGCGCAGGCCGCGTCGACCACCCGCTGCCAGGCGGCCTCGTCGGTCACGTCATGCGGCCAGGCCGCCGCCTCGGCGCCGCTGGCCTGGACCGCGGCCAGCGTGTCGGCCAGACCCGCCTCGTTGCGGTCGGTGATGGCGAGCGTGGCGCCCTCGCCGGCCAGGCGCAGCGCGTGCGCGCGGCCCATGCCGGAGGCCGCCCCGGTGATGAAAACGACTTTGCCGCTGACGCGTCCCATGGGTTTCTCCTCTGGTTGGTGTTGTAAAAATTTGTCGCCGTTCGCGGCTGAAGCCGCTCCTACGGGGCAGGTGCAGTAGGAGCGGCTTCAGCCGCGAACGCGAACGGCGCCAAGTTCAGTGAGGTGCTCGGCGAGAAAATCGAGCCGGTCGTTGCCCCAGAACACTTCCTCGCCGACCACGAAGCTCGGCACGCCGAACACGCCGACCGCCTGCGCCTGCTGCCAGTGCTCGGCAAGGCGCGAGAGCAGTGCCGGGTCGTCGACCGCCCGGGTGAGCGCGTCGGGATCGAGTCCGGCGCGCCGGCCGGCCTCGCGCAGCACATTGAGATCGCCGATGTCGCGGCCCTCGCCCCACTCGGCGTGCATCACCTCCTGCACGTACTCGCGCAAACGGCCCTGTTGTTCGGCCAGCAGCGAGCCCGCGCCGGCGCGGGTGGGGTCGGTGGTCAGCGGTGGCGGGGTGAACGCAATGCCCATGCGCCGGCACCAGCGGCGCACGTCCTGGCGCGCGATCGGCAGCTTGCCCCGGGCGCGCTCGGGCGAGGAGCGGCCGTCCCAGCCGCCGAGCGGGCGCCACAGGACATCGCAGTCGAAGCGCCCCAGCACGTCGAACATCGTTTTGGAGGCGAGGTAGCAGTAGGGGCTGCGGAAGTTGAAAAACACACTGACCGTGACGGGCGTGCTCATACCAGCTCCTGTTGTCGATCGGCACATTCTCGGGCGGCCGGGTGGCCGGGCGATGGGCTATTCTGCCAGCGGTTTGCGGACATCCCCTTCGACTGACAGGACAGTGTCATGAGCGAGCGCGTTTCCCTTCTCCGACACCTCACGCAGGCGGCCCAGGACGGGCGGCTCGACCCGGCGCTGGCGCTGGTGGTGCAGCAAATCGGCGCCGCCAGCCGCGAGATTGCGGCCGCGCTGGCGCGGGCGGCGCTGGCCGATGTGCTGGGCGCGGTGGACAGCGCCAACGCATCGGGCGAAACGCAGAAAAAGCTCGACGTGCTCGCCAACGACGCCTTCCTGCATGCGCTGCCGTGGACCGGCGCGGTGGCCGGCATCGCCTCGGAGGAGCTCGACGGCACCTACCGGGTGCCGGGCGCGCGCGGCGGGTATCTGGTGCTGGTGGACCCGCTGGACGGCTCGTCCAACATCGACGTCAACGTTTCCGTGGGCTCGATTTTTTCCATCCTGCGGGCGCCCGACGGCGCAGTTGGCCTTGCCAATGACGATTTCCTGCAACCGGGCAGCCGTCAGGTACTGGCCGGCTTCACCGCCTACGGTCCGGCCACGGTGATGGTGCTGAGCTTCGGCCACGGCGTGCAGGGGTTCACGCTCGATCCGGCGAGCGGCGAGTTCCTGCTGACGCAGCCGGACATGCGCATTCCCGAGCGCACCAGCGAGTACGCCATCAACGCCTCGAACCAGCGCTGGTGGCAGCCGCCGGTGCAGCGCTACGTGGCCGAGTGCATGGCCGGCAAGGACGGCCCGCGCGAGCGCGACTTCAACATGCGCTGGGTGGGCTCGATGGTGGCCGATGTGTACCGCCTGCTCACGCGCGGCGGCATCTTCATGTACCCGCGCGACACCAAGGACCCGGCCAAACCCGGCAAGCTGCGCCTGATGTACGAGGCGAACCCCATCGGCTACGTGGTGGAGCAGGCCGGCGGGCTGGCCAGCACCGGCTACGAGCGCATCCTCGACATCCGGCCCGAGAAGGTGCACCAGCGCGTGGCGGTGATCCTGGGCTCCAGGGAAGAGGTCGAGCGCGTGGTGGCTTATCACCGCGAGGGCTGATGCAGCGCCGGGTCGGCCAGCGCCGTCCTCACACGCCTTCGGCGCTGGCCTTGAAGTTCAGCTCGGCGATCACGCCGTTCGGGTCCACCACGAACACCTGGTGCAGGTCGGCGGCGCGCATCGACAGCTCCCGGTAGGGGACGCCGAGCGCCGCCAGCCGTTCGCGCAGCGCGGCAAGGTCGCTCGCGCGAAACGCCAGATGGTCCACGCCGGGGCCTTCCGGGCCGCGCTCGGCGTGCATCGGCTGGTCGAACACGTCGGCTTCGTAATGCGCGCCGATTTCCATCAGGTGCACGATCGGCCGCCCGCCGGCGTACAGCCAGTAGCCGGGCAGCGCCAGCGGCGGTCGCGGGCCGACCTCGAGCCCGAGCACGTCCACGTAGAAACGGCAGGTGTCTTCCAGGCGCGTGGTGCGGATGGCGCAGTGGTCGAGGGTTTCGAGTGCCATGGTGTCCTCCTCGAGTCGGCGGGCCGGTGGGTGGGCAGGCGCCGATTGATTAGCAGGCCGTTGAAAAAAGGGGTTTCCTGCCCTTTTTTCAACTCGGCTCATCGCGGCACATGTCCGCAACGGCCTGTTAGAGCCTGCCGACCGGGGCCGGATGCCCCCGGCCGTGAAGCGGCGGCATAAACGTGGCAGACAGATTACGCTTTGCTGATCTGCCCCGCGCTGCGGCATTGCCCTGGCCGACACGCTACCAGGAATCGCCGCCCGCGGCCGCGCCGTCAGCGCCGCCGGGCGACCCAGCCGGCCATCATCAGCCCCTGGAAATAGCGCGTCGGCGGGCCAAAGCCGGCGACGGCGAGCAGCTGCGCGAGTTCGTCGTCGCCAACCGGCCGCGCCTCGGCCAGACGCGGCGCCATGCGTTCCTCCACCGCCTCGCGCGGCAGTCCGGCGAGCATCTGCAGCGCCTTCCAGGCATCCAGCAGGGTGTCCGCGTCGCCTTGCCGGTAAAGGCTCGCCAGCAGCAGCGGCGCGCCCGGCGCAAGGCGCGCCGCGATGGCGCCGAGCAGCGCCGCCCGCGCGGCGTCGTCCTTGATGAAATGCAGCACCAAAATCAGCGTGGCGGCATCGAACGGCGGCGCCGCCGGCACGATGTCGGCCTCGCCGGCCACGAGCTCGACCCGTTCCAGCACGCCGGCCTGCTGCAGCCGCGTGCGGGCCTGCGCCAGCATGTCGGCCGACGGATCGGCGCCCGTGAGCCGCCAGCGCGGCCCGGCCACGGCCAGGCGCGCCAGTTCCTCGCCGGTGCCGGCGCCCACGCACAGCACCCGGGCCTCGTCCGGCAACTGCGCGCGCAGCACGGCGGCGGACAGCTCGTGCAGGGTGTCGTAGCCCGGCACCAGCGTGCGGATGCGCCGCTCGTAGTCGCCGGCGCCGGCGGTGAAGTCGTGCTGGATGCTGTTGGGGAGGCGTTGATCCATGTCGGGCTTTCGCTCCTGGGCGGGATGTCGCGGCGTGCGGCGGGAGCATAAACGCGGCAGGCGGATTGCGTGTCGCCGATCTGGCCTGCGCGAGCTTGATTCACGCCGCGGCTTCCTGCCCCGGGGCGCAGGCGCCGAATCAATCAGCTTTCCTCCTCAGGTATCGCCCAGGACCTTTTTGACGCCCGGAATCACCTTGCCGGCGATCAGGTCCATGGCGCGCAGCACCTTGCGCTGTTCGAGGCCGCCGATGCGCGTCCAGCACAGCATCTCGTTGAAGCCGAACTCGCGCGCCATGTCGATCACCTTGTGCGTGCAGTAGTCGACGTCGCCGCACACCAGGATGGGTGAGTTCAGCAGGTCCTCGAACTGCACCGCCTGGGCCATCCTGGTGACCTGCTGGTAGCCCTCGTAGCTCTTGACCGGCGGGCGGTCCACCGGCGGCGCCACGTATTTGGCAATGGTGCGGTAGTACCACAGCACCGGGTCCCGAAAATCGCGCCGCGCCTGGTCCATGCTGTCGCCGGGGTAGATCATGAACAGATTGGCGACGCGCCCGCCGGCCGGATCGAGGCCGGCATCGGCCCGCGCCTGGCGGTAGGCGGCGATGCCGGCCTTGGCCTGCTCCACGGTGAGCCCGAACGCGCTCGACATGAACACGTTGTGCCCGGCCGCGCCGGCGATGGCAAAGCTGTCCGGCGACAGGCAGGCCATGTAGATCGGCGGGTGGGGTTTTTGCACCGGTTTCGGGCGCACCCACAGCTCGTCGGCGCGATAAAACTCGCCGTGGAAGGTGACGCGCTCTTCGGTCCAGCAGCGCTTGATGAGCTCCACCGCCTCGGCGAACATCTGCCGCGAGCGCGACTGGTCGATGCCGAATCCCTCGAATTCCATCGGTTGATAGCCGCGCCCGACGCCAAGGTCGATGCGCCCGTCGGACAGCAGGTCCAGAAAGGCGAAGTCCTCGGCCACCCGGATCGGGTTGTGAAACGGCAGCACCACCACCCCGGTGCCCAGGCGCAGGCGCCTGGTGCGTGACGCCACCGCCGCCAGCGACACCTGCGGCGAGGCGAGATAACCGTACTCGCTGAAATGATGCTCGGCCGGCTGGATGGAATCGAAGCCGAGATCCTCGGCCGCCACCATCAGGTCGAACTGTTCCCTGACCACCTCGCGCTCGGTCTTGCCGACCGGGTTCTCGAACAGATGCAACATGCCGAGTTTCATTGCCGGGCCGTCCTCGTGGGTTTTGCTGCGACGAGGGCTCATTGAACTGCCGGCGCCCGGTGGCAGGTTGCGCGACGTCAAGCGAACGGTCGGTTGGTAGGCGGCCGGTTTTTGGGGGGGCGCACAGGTCGTCATCGCGAGGGTCGCACCACCGGCCCGCGGCGATGCATGCGGCGCCGGCGGGGGTTGCCGCGACCTGTGCCTTCGTTAACGACTGTTCATCCGGCCGCTGCGGTGTTAAAAACCGCCATTGCCCCGGCTGCGGATACACGGAGGATCCCGGATGAACGCCGTCAACGAACTGTCCCCTGCGCGCCTGGAGGCGGAAATCGCGCGCGTGTTCGCGCTGCAGCAGCAGCGCAAGCTGGAATTGCGTGAAACCACCGCCGAGCAGCGTCTCGAAAAACTGCGCCGCCTGCGCGCGGCGGTGTTGGCGCACAAGGAAGCCATCCTCGGGGCGGCCGACGCTGACATGAAAAAGCCGCGCGTGGACGCGCTGCTCGGCGAGATCATGCCGGTGACGCAGGCCATCGACCTGGCGCTGAAGCACCTCAAGCGCTGGATGCGCCCGCAGCGGGTGAAAACGCCGGTCAACATGCTCGGCACGCGCGCCGAGATCCGCTACGAGCCCAAGGGCGCGGCGCTGATCATCGCGCCCTGGAACGTGCCGGTGTTCCTGAGCTTCGTGCCGCTCACGAGCGCCGTCGCCGCCGGCTGCACGGCCATCATCAAGCCGTCCGAGATGACGCCGGCGCTGGGCGCGGTGATCCGCACCATCGTCACGGACGTGTTCGACGAGGCCGAGGTGGCGGTGTTCGAGGGCGGGCCGGAAGTCGCGCAGGCGCTGCTGCGCCAGCCGTTCGACCACATCTTCTATACGGGCAACCCCGAGATCGGCAAGGTGGTGATGCGCGCCGCGGCCGAACACCTGGCGTCGGTCACGCTGGAGCTTGGCGGCAAGTCGCCGGTGATCGTCGACGAGAGCGCGGACGTCGAAGCCGCCGCCGAGCGCCTGGTGTGGGGCAAGCTGCTGAACGGCGGCCAGGTGTGCGTGGCGCCCGACTACGTGCTGGTGCACGAATCGCGCAAGGAGGAACTGCTCGGCGCGCTCGACCGCCAGTTCAAGGCCCATGCGAGCGGCGCCGCCGGGGAGTTACCGGAGCTCACACGCATCGTGAACACGCGCCACCACGCCCGCGTGCAGGGCCTGCTGGACGACGCGCTGGCGCGCGGCGCGCGGCTGGTGACCGGCGGCGAGTCGGACGCCGCCGAGCGCTACATCGCGCCGACCGTGCTCACCGACGTGCCGCCGGATGCCAGGCTGATGCAGGAGGAAATCTTCGGCCCGCTGCTGCCGGTGCTGAGCTTTCGCGATCTGAACCGCGCGCTCGAACTCGTCAACCAAAAACCCAAGCCGCTGGCGCTGTACGCCTTCAGCCGCGTCAAGGCCAACGTCGAGCGCATCCTGCACGGCACCTCGGCCGGCGGCACCACCATCAACCACGTGATGCTGCACGGCCTGCACCCGAACCTGCCGTTCGGCGGCGTCAACAACAGCGGCATCGGCAAGTCGGGCGGCTTCTACGGCTTTCAGGCGTTCTCGAACGAACGCGCCGTGCTGCGCCAGGTAAGCCGCATCAGCTTTACCCGCTGGATGATGCCGCCGTACTCGCCGCGCCTGACGCGCCTGCTGGAGCGGTTTGTGAGGTAAAGCCGATCGAGCCCGCGCCGGCCCTGTTTGAAACCGCCTCGTGCGCGGTCCGCAACATCGAATCGCAATCAGCGCTCCGTAGCGTTGTTTTGCTTGTCGATCTGCGGTGGCTCCGTTTAGGATGCCGGCCTCGTGCTGGAGTGATCTCTCTTTCAGTGCCTTCTTGCGGCAGGCAGTGCACCAGGGGAAGTGGGCTTGTCCAGTTTGGCGAGCCTTCGATGCCCGATGGCGGCGCAACACCCCTGATTTTTTGCCCGCGGCCGGCGCGTCTGACTGGCAAGCGCCGTAGCGCTTGCCAGCTGTGCGTGATTTGGCGTGATTTGACGGATAGGTAACACCCTTGCAGCAACTGCAACATATGGACGGCGGGGCGCCGCTAGCGCCGCTGGCGTCGGATGACGAAATCAGCCTGGTGGATCTGGCGGCGCCGGCGTGCCGCCTGGGTGACGTTGTCAGCGATCGTCGCCTGCGGCCTGGCGGTGGCCCTGCTGAAGCCCAAAACGTTTGCCTACACCACCACCATCGAGATCGGTTCGCGGGCAGAGGGCAATAAAACCGTGCCGATCGAATCCGTCGAGACGACCCTCGCCAAGCTGGAGGAAAACTACCTTCCAGCCGCGCGGCGCCGCTACCAGCAGGATCATCCCGACGAGGTGGGCGCGTTCCAGGTGGACGCTCGGGTGCCCAAGAACAGCCAACTGGTGGTGCTCACATCGAAGGCATCCGAAGCCACAAGCGCCCCCTATCGGCAGATTCAGCAACAGACCGTGCAGGCGCTGCTGGCCGACCATGGTCGCGTGTTCGAGGTGCAGCGCATGGCCATCGGGCAACAAAAGCGGCGCGCCGAAGCGGCTCTGCAGGGTTTGGTCGATCAGGCGCAGGTGTTGCGTCAGCAGTTCGACCGGCTCGAGCAAACCGACCAGTTGCTCGAGCAGCAGATTGCCGACACGCGCGCCCTGCTCGATGTTGCTACCGCCAACCGCACCCGCGCCGTCGGCGAGGCGCGCGACGAAGCGCGCGCCATGACGCTGCTGATGCTGGACAACGAAGTACGCGCCAACCGGGCGCGCCTGGCCGACCTGCAGCAGCAGTTGCAGATCGGCCAGGCAGAAAAACGCGACCAACTGCAAAACAGCCTGCGTGAAAACGACCGTGACCAAGCCTTGCAGCGGGCCGAAATACAGCGGCTCGACCTGCAGCTCAAAAACCTGCAGGAGACCCGCGCCCTGGGAGTTGCCATCCAGTCCCCGCGGCCGGTGGGCACGCCGCGCAGCCTGATCGTTGCGCTGAGCCTGGTGCTGGGCGGCATGTTGGCGCTGTTGGTGCCGCTGGGGCTGGAATTCGTCGACCGCGTGCAACGGACGCTGCATGGGGCATCGGCCCGCCGAGCCGCCGACGTGAGTGCGGTCACGCCGGCTGACTGAGAGCTTGTGAATTTTTCAAGCTCTCAGGCCGGCCAGGGATGGCCGGACGCGAATCGAGCCCGTAAGGGCTTGATTCGCGGGAGCCCGTCCGGGCGTGTACCGGACGGGCGACACAAGAAATGCGCAGGACGCGCATTTCTTCACAAACT
>NZ_JAQVGQ010000107.1 GCF_028696615.1 Immundisolibacter sp.
GGAGGCCATCGGGCGGACCACTCCGGGCGTCACCGAGGCCGAGTTGGGTGGCATCTGCAACCAGGTCAAAACTTGGCCGCACGGTGCGATCAAGGCCGCATTGAGGAACCTCTACGGTTTCGCCAGCGACTATCCGGGGATTCGCCACGGCGGCAACCCCGCAGGCGCGCTGCGCCCGGTGGACATGCGCGACATGGTGGCCATGTCGATACTGCTCGCCGGCTTCACGCCGTATTTGAGCAGCGCGCTCGACGCCGACGCCGTGTACCGCGGCGGTTGAGGCAGCCTCATGCAAACCACCGCGCCTTCCACGGCGAGCCATGACACGGTGCGCCCACCCCGCCGTCGTTCCGGCGCAGGCCGGAATCCACTGGCTATTCTGGACCCCGGCCTACGCCGGGGTGACGAAGGGGGCCGGTGTGGCAACCGGGGTGGCGAAATGCGGGTGGCGTGCCGGATCGTCGCGTTTTGCCCCGCTGCCTGGGGAAGCGGCCTTGCCTCCCGCCAGCACCGCGCCTTCCGCGGCGAGCTGTGACACGCTACGCCCACCCCGCCGTCATTCCGGCGCAGGCCGGAATCCAGTGGTTTCTGGACCCCGGCGTTCGCCGGGGTGACGAAGTGGCAGGGGTGACGTGGTGACGGGTGGATCGGCCTCCCGGTTGTCGTTGGGGTGTGCAGGCAAGCGGACTCGCGAAATGTCGAAAGCGCATCGCGCGTCGGCGGACACCAGACAGCCATGAAACAGCCGTGTGTCTATTTGCTGGCCAACCGTCGTAACGGCACGCTGTATGTGGGTGTGACGTCGGATCTCATCAAGCGGGTGTGGGAGCACAAGAACCATGTCGTCGAGGGGTTCACCAAGAAGTACGGAGTCGACCGCCTCGTCTGGTACGAGCTGCATCAGACCATGGAGTCCGCGATCGGGCGCGAAAAGGCCATCAAGGAGTGGAAGCGGGCCTGGAAACTAGCGTTGATCGAGAAGACCAATCCCGAGTGGGACGATCTTTATGAGCGGCTGCTGTAACTGGACCCCGGCTTTCGCCGGGGTGGCGAAGGGGGCCGGGGGTGGCGAAATGCGAGCGGAACCCGCCGTCATTCCGGCGCAGGCCGGAATCCAGTTGGTGTTCTGGACCCCGGCTTCCGCCGGGGTGACGAAAGGGGGCGGGATGACCAAGGGGCGCGGGGTGACGAAGGGGCCCGCTGGTATCCCGGCGCCGGCCGTGAGGAATTGCAACCGTGAGCGGCGATCCGCAATGTCTGTTAGGGCAGCGGCAGATGGTCGCATGTAAGCCTATGATCCATAAGAATCTTTTTGAGTGCGAATTGCAACCTGCTTGGGGTAGGTTGCAATCCCGAAGCAAAACGTTGCAAACGCCCGTCGGGTAAAGGCGTTCCAGCCTTTGACGGGGTTCACCGTGGCCGCCATGCCAAAGGCTGGTTATTGCAAAAGGAGCATCGACGAGTGAGCCAGTTCGCCTTCCTCCACCGCGAATGGCCCGCCGTGTTCGAGGCGGCGACGAGCGCCGAGGGCGCGGTCCACGCCGATCCGCGCACGGCGTGCTTCTACGCCCGGCGCGCGCTGGAGCTGGCGGTGCGCTGGGCGTACAAGGCCGATCCGGGCCTGAAGCTGCCGTACCAGGACAACCTGTCCGCCCTGATCCACGAGCCGAGCTTCAAGCAGACCGCCGGTGAGGCGGTGTTCGGCAAGGCGCGGGTGATCGTGACGCTCGGCAACCGCGCGGTGCACAGCCACAAGTCGGTGCCGGCTGCGGATGGACTGGCGGCGGTGCGCGAGCTGTTCCATTTTTGCTACTGGCTGGCGCGCACCTACGGGCGCACCGGCCGGCCGGTGCCGGACCTGGCCTTCGATGCTGCCGCGCTGCCGCCGCCGGCGCGGGCGGCGGCGCAGACGGCCGACCAGTTGCAGGCGCTGCAAGACCGCCTGCACGCGCAGGACGAGAATCTCGCCGCGCTGCTCGCCGACAAGACCGCGCTCGACGAGGAGCTCCAGCGCCTGCGCGCCGAGGTGGCGGCGGCAAGGCAGGCCGCCGCCGCGCAGCCCGACACGCACGACTACTCGGAGGCGCAGACCCGCGACGCCTTCATCGACCTGCTGCTCCGGGAGGCGGGCTGGCCGCTGGATCAACCGCGCGACCGCGAGTTCGAGGTCGCCGGCATGCCGAACACGCAGGGCACGGGCTTCGTCGACTACGTGCTGTGGGGCGACGACGGCAAACCGCTCGCGCTGGTGGAGGCCAAGCGCACGCGCCGCGATGCCCGCGTCGGCCAGCAGCAGGCCAAGCTCTATGCGGATTGCCTGGAGCAGCAGTTCGGCCAGCGGCCGCTGATCTTCTACTCCAACGGCTACGAGCACTGGCTGTGGGACGACACCCGCTACCCGCCGCGCCGCGTGCAGGGCTTTTACAAGAAAGCCGAGCTGGAACTCGCCATCCAGCGACGCGGTACGCGCCGGGCGCTGGCGCAGGCGCCGATCAGCTCCACCATCGTCGAGCGCCACTACCAGACGCGCGCCATCCGCCGCGTGGCTGAGGCCTTCGAGCGCGACCACGAGCGCAAGGCGCTGCTGGTGATGGCCACCGGCGCCGGCAAGACGCGCACGGTGATCGCGCTCAGCGACCTGCTGCTGCGCTGCAACTGGGCCAAGCGGGTCCTGTTTCTGGCCGACCGCGTGGCGCTGGTGACCCAGGCGGTGAACGCCTTCAAGGCGCACCTGGCGGATGCCTCGCCGGTGAACCTGGTCACCGAGAAGGACAAGGAGGGCCGCGTCTACGTCTCCACCTATCCCACCATGATGGGATTGATCGACGACGCGGCCGACGGGCAACGGCGCTTCGGCGTGGGGCACTTCGATCTGGTGATCATCGACGAGGCGCACCGCTCGGTGTTCCAGAAGTACCGGGCGATCTTCGACTACTTCGACGCGCTGCTGGTGGGCCTGACCGCCACGCCCAAGGACGAGGTGGACCGCAACACTTACGGCCTGTTCGATCTCGAAAACGGCGTGCCGACCGACGCCTATGGACTGGAAGAAGCCGTGCGCGACGGCTACCTGGTGCCGGCGCGGGCGGTGTCCGTGCCGCTGCGGTTCCAGCGCGAGGGCATCCGCTACGACGAGCTGTCCGAGGACGACAAGGACCAGTGGGACGCGCTGGAGTGGGACGAGGACGGCAATGTGCCGGACCGCGTCGAGGCCGACGCCGTCAACAAGTGGCTGTTCAACACCGACACCGTGGACAAGGTGCTCGCGCACCTGATGACGCGCGGGCTCAAGGTGGCGGGCGGCGATCGCCTCGGCAAGACCATCGTGTTCGCCAAGAACGAGGCGCACGCGCAGTTCATCGCCGAGCGCTTCGACGCCAACTACCCGCACCAGAAGGGCGCCTTCGCGCGCGTCATCACCTTCAAGACCGAGTACGCGCAAAGCCTGATCGATGCGTTCTCGCAGCGGGACAAGCCGCCGCACATCGCTATCTCCGTGGACATGCTCGACACCGGCATCGACGTGCCGGAAGTGGTGAACCTGGTGTTCTTCAAGCCGGTGCGCTCGAAGACCAAGTTCTGGCAGATGCTCGGCCGTGGCACGCGCCTGTGCGCGGACCTGTTCGGCCCGGGACAGCACAAGGAGAGCTTTTTCGTCTTCGACTACTGCCAGAACCTCGAATACTTCAGCCAGGATTTGCCCGGCACCGAGGGCGCCGTCGGCACCTCGCTCGGCAAGCGGCTGTTCGATGCGCGGCTGGAGCTGATCGGACAGCTCGACGCGCGGCTCGCCGCGGAAACGAAGGCGGCGGAACCCGTGCTGCCGCCGCCGGGCCATCCCGAGTCGGACGCCGAGGTGCGCGCGCAGATCGCCGCGCTGCTGCACCGGGAAGTGGCGGCCATGAATCTCGACAACTTCGTGGTG
Organism: Immundisolibacter sp.; assembly: GCF_028696615.1. Taxonomy (GTDB): domain Bacteria; phylum Pseudomonadota; class Gammaproteobacteria; order Immundisolibacterales; family Immundisolibacteraceae; genus Immundisolibacter. The sequence continues at coordinate 3,926 of NZ_JAQVGQ010000107.1, forward strand.
CGCCCGCACCGCCGCGCGGTGGAGAGACTCGCCAAGCCGGAAGCCTGGACCACGTTGCCCGCGGATGCGCTGGCCGAGCTGGCGCACGAGGTGGCGGGGCTGCCGTCGGAACTCGACGCCGAGAACGAGGAAGCAAAGCGCTTCGACTTGCTGGCGCTTGGCCTTCAACTCGCGCTGCTGCGATCCGAACCCGGCTTCGAACGCCTACGCAAGCGCGTGGTGGAGATTGCCGGGTTGCTGGAAGAGAAGTCCGCCATTCCGATGGTGCGCGAGCAGATGGCGCTGATCCAGGACGTACAAAGCGATGCCTGGTGGGAGGACGTCACCATTCCGATGCTCGAAACGCTGCGGCGCCGGCTGCGCGCGCTGGTGCAGTTCATCGACCGCCAGCAGCGCAAGCCGGTCTACACGGACTTCGAGGACAAGCTCGGTGACGAAGCCGAAGTGAACCTGCCCGGCTTCGCGGCCGGCACTGATCAGGCCCGTTTTCGCGCCAAGGCACAGGCATTTCTGCGCCAGCATCTCGACCACGTGGCGATCGCCAAGCTGCGCGGCAACAAGCCGCTGACGGCGAGCGACCTTGCCGAACTCGAACGGATGCTGATCGACAGCGGCATCGGTGCGGCCGATGACATCCGGCGAGCCGCCGACGCGGCGCAGGGTCTGGGTCTATTCGTGCGTTCGCTGGTGGGCCTGGATCGCGAAGCTGCCAAGGCGGTGATGAGTGGCTTCATCACAGGCAGCACTCTTTCCGCGAACCAGCTCGAATTCGTCAATCTGGTGGTGGACCACCTCACCGAGCACGGCGTGATGGACCCGGCGCGGCTGTACGAATCGCCCTTCACGGACCTCACACCGCGCGGACCGGATGGCCTGTTCCGGCCGGCGGAACTGGACGAGCTGGTATCCAGCCTTGCCGCGGTACGAGCCTCAGCCTTGGCGGCTTGACGCGCACCCGGTGTCTTTAATGGCCGCGTGGCCTTGTAGCTACGGGTCTATCTCGAACGCGTTGCTCCTGACGAGTGTCGAAGTTGAAATCGGGAAGTTGGCCGCCACGCCAGTGGCTCGTCGATCTCGTCAAAGGCCCTGTCGAGGATGCACAGCAGCTGGGGCTTAGTGCGCGGGGAGCCCGACACCGGGTCGTAACGGCGCTGCGGTGACGGCGCGGCGCACAACGGGCGGCATCCCAGATGAATAGTTCTTCATCGTCCCGCTGCCTGATCCGACCTCAAATCCAAGTTGACCCGATACCCGCGTCCCAAAGCCGACAAACGCAACACCCGCCTCCTCCCTCGCCCCTTCTTTTCAGCGCCAAATCAGCCCATTAACCCTCGGCCCCGATCTTGCTTTGGCTGCTGGGCCGGCGCCGTGCCGGCGTTACCAGCGGCGACGCCCATGCCCATCTTCGACTTTCACTGCGAGGCCTGCGGCCGGACCTTTGAGCTGCTGATGCGCACCGATCCACCGGCGTGCCCGCACTGCGGCAGCTCGCACGTTGCCAAGCAGGTGTCGGCGCCCCACGCGCCCGGCAGGTCGAAGGAAATCCTCGCCAGCGCCCGCCGCCAGGCGGCGCGCGAGGGGCATTTCAGCCATTACGCCCGCTCGGAAAAGCCGCGCGTGTAGCGCGGCTGCGGATACCCCACGCCGCCAGGAGGCGCCATGTCCAGCGAAGCCTGTGAGTTGCCCGCCGTCTTTCGCCACCACGTGTTCTGCTGTTACCAGCAGCGGCCGCCGGGCCATCCGCGCGGCAGCTGCGGGGCGAGCGGCGCGGCGCCGTTGTGGGACCACCTCGGCAAGCAGTTGCAGCTAAAGAACCTGCCTGACGTCGGCATGGCGGCGACCGGCTGCCTGGGCTTCTGCAGTGCGGGGCCGCTGATGGTGGTCTACCCGGCCGGCGTCTGGTATCAGCCGAGCTCCACGCAAGACATCGACGAGATCGTGCAGACCCACCTGGCCGGCGACGGCATCGTCGAGCGGCTGGCGGTGATCCTGAAGCGCTGAGCGGCAAGCTGAAAGCGGCCGTCCGAGGCATTGCCGGACTGTTGAATGGGAATGACTGGCCGACAAACCCCGGCCTGACGCGCACCGGCAAAGGGTCCACGAGCCAAAACCATTGCGGGGGGTGACATCAAAAACATAAAGTGACTGCACTGGGATCGCCACGGAGGATTGAATACATGGCCTCGATCACCGTCCGCAACCTGCCCGACGAAGTACACCGCGCACTGCGCGTGCGCGCCGCCCTGCACGGGCGCAGCACCGAGGCCGAAGTGCGCGCCATTCTGGAAGAGGCGGCGAAGCCTGCCAGGCGCATCCAACTGGGTTCACTGCTGGCCGATATCGGCCGTCGCGCCGAACTGAGCGAGGAAGACCAGGCCGTGTTCGAGCAACGGGACAAGACCCCCGCCGAACCCGTGCGTTTCGAATGATTCTGGTCGACACCAACGTCATCTCGGAGCCCCTGTGGCCGCAACCCAACAGCCAAGTGGTCGCTTGGCTGGACACCCAACCGCTCGAAACCCTGTTCCTGTCCGCCATCACCGTGGCCGAACTGCGCTTCGGCATCGCCGCGCTGCCGGCGGGCAAACGGCGGGACCGGCTTGGGGAAGACTTCGAGCGGCGCGTACTGCCGCTGTTCCTCGGCCGGGTACTCCCCTTCGACCTGCCCGCCACACAGGCCTATGCCGAACTGATGACCCGCGCACGCAGCGCCGGTCGGGCCATCGCCGCCGCCGACGGCTATATCGCCGCCACCGCGTCGGCCAATGGGCTCACTGTCGCCACGCGGGACACCGCCCCGTTCGCGGCGGCGGGTGTGAGCGTCGTCAATCCGTGGCTGGCGCCGTGACTGTCCTGACCGAAATCGACCATGGATAAACCAGCAAGGACTCCCGAACATGGCCGGCTCAACGTTTCAGACCAATCCTTATGACCTCTACAAGCTGCTGGAGGACTGCCATCGCGGCGTGCTGCAACTGCCGGACTTCCAGCGCAGCTGGGTGTGGGACGAGGAGCGCATCCGGAGTCTGATCGCCTCGGTCTCGCGCGCCTTCCCGGTCGGCGCGCTGATGACGCCGGACACCGGCGGCGAGGTGAACTTCAAGCCGCGGCCCGTGGAAGGTGCGCCGGCCGAAGCGCGAAATACGGCGCCACAATCGCTGTTGCTCGACGGCCAGCAGCGCATGACCTCGCTCTATCAGGTCACTCTGCGCAAGCAGGTGGTCGAGACACTCACGCCGAAGAACAAGAAGGTCAAGCGCTGGTTCTATATCGACATCTGCAAGGCGCTCGACCCTGCCATCGACCGCGAGGAGGCCATCGTCGGCGTGCCCGAGGACAAGGTGATCCGCAAGGATTTCGGCCGCGAAGTGGTATTGGACCTATCCACACCGCAGGGCGAATACGCAGCCCTGATGTATCCGGTGAGCCAGGTGTTCGACTGGGATCGCTGGCAGGATGGTTTCGGCGATTACTGGCGCGGCAATGAGCACGAGGAAAAGCGCGAGACGTTTCGCGCCTTCAAGCGCCAAATATTGGAGAACTTCAAGTACTACCGGGTGCCGGTGATTTCTCTGGATCGCTCGACATCCAAGGAGGCGGTCTGTGTCGTGTTCGAGAAGGTGAACACCGGCGGCAAGCCGCTGGACGCCTTCGAGCTGGTGACGGCCACCTATGCGGCGGATGGCCACGAACTGCGCAAGGATTGGTATGGCGACAACGAAACCAAGGGTCGGCACCGGCGGTTCGTGGACACGCTGCGCCCCGCCGATTCCGAGGAAGGCATCATCGCCCGGGTGAGCAACACCGATTTCCTGCAGGCGATCTCGCTCTTTTATACGCGCGAACGCCGCCGCGAGGCCGAGCGCGCCGGCAAAACGGGCAAGGAACTGCCGGCCGTGATCGGCAACCGGCAGGCCTTGCTGAATCTGCCGCTGGCCGCCTACAAGCAGTACGAAAAACAGGTCGAGGATGGCTTCGTGCGGGCCGCGAAATTCCTGCACATGCTGCATATCTACCGCGTATTCGACTTACCGTATCAGTCGCAGATCGTGCCGCTGGCGGCGATTCTTGCGGACATCGGCGATGCCTGGGAGCACGAGGCCAACCGCGCGAAACTGGTTCGTTGGTACTGGAACGGCGTATTCGGCGAGCTCTATGGTTCGGCGGTGGAATCCCGGATCGCCAGGGATTTCATGGAGGCTCCGCTGTGGCTGAAGGACGGACCCGAACCATCCACCGTGAGCGAGACCATCTTTCGCCCAGACCGTTTGAAGACCATGCGCATGCGCCTGTCGGCGGCTTACAAGGGAATCAATGCATTATTGATGAAAGAAGGCGCACGGGACTTCCGCTCCGGACAGCAGTTCGACCACATCGTGTTCTTTGGCGAAAACGTCGACATCCATCACATCTTTCCCCAGGACTGGTGCAAGGGGCAGGGCATCAAGCCGGCCGTATTCGACTCGATCATCAACAAAACACCGCTGTCATTCCGCACCAATCGCATCATTGGCGGCGTCGCGCCGTCGGAATACCTGGCGAGGCTCGAAAAGGGCGACAAGGAGAATCCACCCATCGAACGCCAACGGCTCGATGGCTATCTGCGCTCGCATCTGATCGACCCCGAGCTGGTGCGCAGAGACGATTTCGAGGGATTCATGGCCGACCGGCAGAAACGTCTGCTGGGTTTGATCGAGCTGGCGACCGGAAAGGCGGCCTATACCGGCGACGCCGTCGAAGAAGGATTGGACGTGGACGCCGATGAAGACACGCTTGAAGCGGAAATGATCATGCCCGGATGAATGATCGAGATGCGCGCGAGGAAAACCGGCCGCCGGGTTTCCCCCGCGGCCGGCGCTTTGTCGGCGGTGATCAGCGAATGATGTCGTA
>NZ_JAQVGQ010000108.1 GCF_028696615.1 Immundisolibacter sp.
TTGAGCGGCGCCTTGGTGACGAAGGCGATCTCGGCCTCCACCTTGGGGTGGATGAGCTTCTTGGTGTCGATGACGCCGCCGTCCTCGACCGCGAAGTAGTCGAACAGCAGGCCGTAACCCGGCTTGTCGACACCCATCTGGACCATCTTGGCGCGCGAGGTGAGGCCCATCTTGTAGCCGACCTGGCGGATGCCGCGCGCGAGCTTGCGATCGCGGATGGCCTCCATCACCCGGTAGGCCTCGGCGATGGTCATGTCCGGGTGGTCGTCGGTGATCTTGGTGACGTCAAAGGCTTCGAGCTCGGCCCGCTCCAGGTGCTCGGCCAGCTTGGCGATGGTCGCCGCGTCGAGTGCCATGCGCGTGCCCTCAGGCGTGGGCCGGCTGGCGCTCACGCGCGGCCAGCATTTCGAGCGCGATCGACTCGATCATGTCTTCCTGGCCGGCCACGGTCTTGCGCCGGCCGCACTCGACCAACAGGTCGCGCACCGGAATGCCGTAGCGCTCGGAGAAGCGCTTGGCATGCAGCAGGAAGGTGGAGTAGGTGCCGGCATAACCCAGCGACAGCGAGTCGCGGTCCACGCGCACCGGCCGGTCCATGATCGGCCGCACCACGTCCTCGGCCACGTCCATGATCTTGTACAGGCTCACGCCGGTCTGGATGCCCAGCCGATCGCACACCGCCACCAGCGTTTCGAGCGGCGTGTTGCCGGCACCGGCACCCAGACCCGCCGCGGAACCGTCGATTCGATTGGCGCCGGCCTCGATGGCGGCCAGCGAGTTCGCCACCGACATCGACAGATTGTTATGGGCGTGGAAGCCGAGCTCGATCTCGGGCGGCAGATTGGCACGCAGCAGGCCGATCTTGGCGGTGACGTCGTCCGGCAGCATGTAGCCGGCCGAGTCGGTCACGTAAATGCAGGTGGCGCCGTAGGACTCGAACAGCTTGGCCTGCTCGAGGATTTTCTCCGGGCCCACCATGTGCGCCATCATCAAAAAGCCGACCGCATCCAGGCCGAGCTTGCGGGCCAGACCGATGTGCTGCTCGCCGACATCGGCCTCGGTGCAGTGCGTGGCCACGCGGATGCAGGACACGCCCAGATCCGCCGCCATGCGCAGGCCGTCCACGGTGCCGATGCCCGGCACCAGAAGACACGACACCTTGGCCTGCTTCAGGTGCGGCACGGTGGCCTTCAGGTACTCCTCGTCGGTGTGCAAGCCGAAGCCGTAGTTGATGGACGAGCCGTCCAGACCGTCGCCGTGAGTGACCTCGATCATCGGCACGCCGGCTTCGTCCAGCGCCGAGGCGATGGCGGTCATCTGTTCGAGCGTGATCTGGTGGCGCTTGGCGTGCATGCCGTCGCGCAGGCACATGTCGTGCAGGGTGACCTTGCGGCCTTTGAGATCTTTCAGAGCCATGGTGGGTGTCCTCGCAGGTTCAGGCGGCGGCGGTCTTGTACTGGGCCGGGTCGAAACGACCGGCGATGATCTCCTCGGCGATCATCTCGGCCGTGCGCGTGGCGGCGGCGGTCATGATGTCGAGGTTGCCGGCGTACTTGGGCAGGTAGTCGCCCAGACCCTCGACCTCGAGGAAGATCGACACGCGGTTGCCGTCGAACACCACGTCGTGCAGCAGCCGATAGCCCGGCACATACTTTTGCACTTCCTTGACCATGTCCTTCACCGAGGCGCGAATGGCGTCCTCATCGGGGATGGTTTCGGTGAGGCAATGCACGGTGTCGCGCATGATCAGCGGCGGCTCGGCCGGGTTCAGGATGATGATGGCCTTGCCCTTGCGCGCACCGCCCACCACCTCGATGCCCTTGGCGGTGGTGCGGGTGAACTCGTCGATGTTCTTGCGCGTGCCGGGCCCGGCCGACTTGGAGGCCACGGTGGCGACGATTTCGGCGTACACCACCGGCTGCACACGGCTGACCGCCGCCACCATCGGGATGGTGGCCTGGCCGCCGCAGGTGACCATGTTGACGTTCATCTCGCGCTTGCCGATGTGATCCTTCAGGTTCACCGGCGGCACGCAGAACGGGCCGATGGCGGCCGGCGTGAGGTCGATCATCACCACCCCGCGGCTGGTGAGCTTGTCCGAGTTTTCCTTGTGCACGTAGGCCGAAGTGGCGTCGAAGGCGATCTTGATGTCGTCCTCGGCCAGGTGCGGCAGCAGGCCGTCCACGCCTTGCGCGGTGGTCTTCAGGCCGTGCTCGCGGGCCTTGCGCAGGCCGTCCGAATCCGGGTCGATGCCGACCATCCACACCGGCTTCAGCACCTGGCTGCGCTCGAGCTTGAACATGAGATCGGTGCCGATGTTTCCGGAACCGATCAGGGCGCAGTTGATTTTCATGGACAATTCCTCGGCAGGCCGTGGAGGGACGAAGACACCGCCGCCGGCGGGCGGACGGTCCGGATCAGGCGCGATGCGTAGCGGGTAATGGTACCGGCCGGCGCCCCTGACCCACAAGGCAAACGCTTTGCCGCGCCGGCGACCGGCCGCATACTCGCGCGCTCGCTCCCGATCGCCTGATCGGGGTTTCTTTTGCCGCCGCAGGAGTCCGCCATGATCGACAACGCCTATCACTGCCGACGCTTCGACAGCCACGTCGCCGTGGTCACCGGTGCCGCGCAGGGCATCGGCCGCGCCACGGCGCTGCGTCTGGCCGCCGAAGGCGCGCAGGTCATCGTCGCCGACCGCGCCGCACCGCAGGCGCAGGCGGTGCGGGACGAGATCCGCGCCGCCGGCGGGCAGGCCGAGGTCGCGCTCGGCGACCTCGAAACCTGGGCGGGCGCACAGGCCATTGCCGCCGCGGCGCTGGCCGCGTACGGCCGCATCGACGTGCTGGTCAACAACGTCGGCGGCACCATCTGGGCGCGCCCATACTGGGAATACGCGCCGGACGAAATCGAAAAAGAGGTCCAGCGCTCGCTGTGGCCGACGCTGTGGACCTGCCGGGCGGTGATCCCGCACATGGTCGAGCGCCGCGCCGGCGCCATCGTCAATGTCGGCTCCACCGCCACGCGCGGCATCTACCGGGTGCCGTACAGCGCCTGCAAGGGTGGCGTGCACGCCATCACGGTGTCGCTGGCGTATGAACTCGCCGAATTCGGCGTGCGCGTGAACTGCATCGCGCCGGGCGGCACGGATGTCGGAGCGCGCGCCATCCCGCGCACGCCCGCGCCGCCCACCGAGCGCGATCAGCAATGGATGCGGGCCGTGATGGAGCAAACCCTGCACGACGCCTTCATCAAGCGCTTTGCGACGCCCGACGAGCAGGCGGCGGCGATCTGCTTTCTGGCCGCGCCGGAGGCGTCGTATCTGACCGGCTATGTGCTGCCGGTGAGCGGCGGGACTGCTATTTGAAGTAGAAAAATTCCGTCCGTGGAATTTTTCTACTCGCTGCGCCGCGGTACATGCCCGCGGCGCGCTCCGCGGATCAAGAACTGAGGTTCTTGATCCGCGCCGGGGCTCCCTGCCCCGGACGGGAAACGCAGCCTCAGTCCTTGAGCGTGTCCCCGAGCCCGCGCCAGCGATTGACCAGCGCGTGCTCCACGCCGAACAGATCGAGGATGCGCCCGACGGTGTGCGTGACCATGTCGTCGAGCGTGGCGAGCTCGGCGTAAAACGCCGGCACCGGCGGGAAGATGATGCCGCCCATCAGCGTCACCGCTTCCATGTTGCGGATGTGGGCGAGGTTCAGCGGCGTCTCGCGCGTGACCAGCACCAGCCGCCGGCGCTGCTTGAGGATCACGTCCGCCGCGCGCGAGATGAGGTTGTCCGAGTAGCCGTGCGCCACCGCGGCCAGCGTCTTCATCGAGCACGGCACGATCACCATGCCCTCGGTGATGAACGAGCCGGACGCGATGCTGGCGCCGATGTCCTTGACGTTGTGGATCACGTCGGCGACGGCCTCGAAATCGGCCCGCTCGCGGCGCAGCTCCTGACGGGCGGTGAGCACCGCCGCGGACGACATTACGAGATGCGTCTCGATGCCGCCCATGGCGCGCAGCTGCCGCAGCAGCTCGTAGGCGTACACCGCGCCGGTGGCGCCGGTGACGCCGACGATCAAGCGTTTTTTCATGCTTTCCCCTCGCGCGGCGGCTGCGTGATGGTCCGCCGCGTCAACGTCGTAATGCCTGCACGGCGCGCTCCAGCCCGCCCACGGTGAGTGGGTACATGCGGTCCTGCATCAGTTCGCGCACCAGGCCGATCGACGGAATATAGCCCCAGTCCGCCTCGCGCTCGGGGTTCAGCCACGCCGCCGACGGCCAGGTCTCCAGCAGCCGGCGCAGCCACACGGCGCCCGGTTCGTCGTTGCGGTGCTCGACGCTACCGCCGACGTGCGTGATCTCGTACGGCGCCATCGCCGCGTCGCCGACGAAGATCGCCTTCCAGTCACGCCCGTACCGGCGCAGCACGTCCCAGGTGGAGAAACGCTCGGCGTGGCGGCGCGCGTTGCTGCGCCACAGGCGCTCGTACACGCAGTTGTGGAAGTAAAAGTATTCGAGGTGTTTGAACTCGCCGCGCGCGGCCGAGAACAACCGCTCGCACAGGCGCACGTGCGGGTCCATGGAGCCGCCGACGTCCAGGAACAGCAACACCTTGACGCGGTTGCGCAGCTGCGGTCGCAGGTGCAGGTCGAGATAGCCGCGCCGCGCGGTGCCGCGGATGGTGCCGTCGAGATCGAGTTCCTCGGGCAGACCCTCGCGCGCCAGGCGCCGCAGGCCCTTGAGCGCCACCTTGATGTTGCGCGTGCCAAGTTCCACCTGGTCGTCGAGATCGCGAAACTGCCGTTGCTCCCACACCTTGGCGGCGCGGTGCTGGCGGCCCTCGCCGCCGATGCGCACGCCTTCCGGGTGGTAGCCGCCGTGGCCAAACGGCGAGGTGCCGCCGGTGCCGATCCACTTGTTGCCGCCCTGGTGGCGGCCCTGCTGCTCGGCCAGACGCTGGCGCAGCGTTTCGAGCAGCGCCTGCAGAGTGCCGAGCGACTGGAGCTTCGCCTTGTCCTCGTCGGACAGCAGCTTCTCGATCTCCTGGCGCAGCCAGTCGTCGGGAATCGCCCCGCCGAGCTCCCCGAAGGCCAGCTCGGCGCCGCGAAAGTAAGCCGCGAACACGGTATCGAAGCGGTCGTAGAACTTCTCGTCCTTCACCAGCGCGCAGCGGGCGAGGTGGTAGAGGCCGTCGGCGCTGTGCGGCGGCACGTCGGCGGCGAGCGCCTGCAGAAACGTCAGGTACTCGCGCACGCTCACCGGGATGCCGGCAGCGCGCAGGTGTTCCAGAAACGAGCCGAACATGGCCCGGCCTCAGCGCCCCTCGCGCCGGTGCAGGAACACCAGCTTCTCGACGAGGTGCAGGTCCTGCTCGTTCTTGAGCAGCGCGCCGTACAGCGGCGGCAGGCTGGTCTTGAGGTCGGCCGCGCGCAGCGCGTCGGCCGGGATGTCCTCTGCCAGCAGCAGCTTGATCCAGTCGAGCAGCTCCGACGTCGACGGCCGCTTGGTCAGGCCCGGCGTGTCGCGCAGCTCGAAGAACGTGCCGAGCGCCGCGGCCAGCAGATCCCGCTTCAGGCCCGGGAAGTGCGTGTCGACGATGCGGCTCATGGTGTCCGCGTCCGGGAAGCGGATGTAGTGGAAGAAGCACCGGCGCAGGAAGGCGTCCGGCAGGTCCTTTTCGTTGTTGGACGTGATGATGACGATCGGCCGCTGGCGGGCGCGGACGGTCTGCCGCGTCTCGTAGACGTGGAACTCCATGCGGTCGAGCTCCAGCAGCAGGTCGTTCGGGAACTCGATGTCGGCCTTGTCGATCTCGTCGATCAGCAGCACCGGCGTCTGGTCGGCCTCGAAGGCCTGCCACAGCTTGCCGCGGATGATGTAGTTGCCAATGTCGTGCACGCGGGCGTCACCGAGCTGCGAGTCGCGCAGGCGCGCGACGGCGTCGTACTCGTACAGGCCCTGCTGCGCCTTGGTTGTGGACTTGATGTGCCACTCGATCAGCGGCTTTCCCAGTGCGCGCGCCACCTCCACCGCCAGCATGGACTTGCCGGTGCCGGGCTCGCCCTTGATGAGCAAGGGCCTTTGCAACGTGATGGCGGCGTTTACCGCCAGCGTCAGGTCGTCGGTGGCGACGTAGCGGTCGGTGCCGGTGAAGCGGTCGGTCATGGCGTGCTCGGGCGGGTGAAGGCGACGATGTCCAATGATGGCGGCTCGCGAGGCACAGTCAAAGCGGCCCGGCTGGCCGCCGCTTTACTTGCCGATACAGAAGGTCGCGAAGATGCGCCCCAGCAGGTCGTCGCTGCTCACCGCGCCGGTGATTTCGCCGAGCGCCTGCTGGGCAAGGCGCAGTTCCTCGGCGGCGAGCTCCGCGCCGCCGCCGCCGCTCAACAATTCGGCCCCGCGTTGGACGCAGTCCGCCGCCCGGCGCAGCGCCTCCACGTGCCGGCGGCGGGCGCTGAACTGCCCCTCGCCGGCGTGAAAACCGGCCGCCGCCTTGATGCGCTCGCGCAGCAGGTCGAGCCCGGCGCCGGTGTGCGCGGACAGATAAACGTCGGTCCAGGCGATCTGTGGCTCGATGCGCGGCGCCTCGCCGACGAGGTCGATCTTGTTGATCACCCGGGTGACAGCGCCCGCGTTGCCCAGCGCTTCGGCCGGCGGGGTTTGCGGATCGCCGGCCTCGGTGACGAACAGCAGGTGATCGGCGCGGTCGATCTCGGCCCGCGCGCGGCGGATGCCCTCGCGCTCGACCGGATCGTCGCTGTCCCTCAGACCCGCGGTGTCGATCAGGTGCAGCGGCAGGCCGTCGATGGCCAGATGCTCGCGCAGCACGTCGCGCGTGGTGCCGGGGATGGCGGTGACGATGGCCGCCTCGCGCTTCGCAAGCGCGTTCAGCAGGCTGGACTTGCCGACGTTGGGCGCGCCCGCCAGCACCACGGTGAGGCCCTCGCGCAGCAGGCGGCCTTCGCCGGCGCGGCCGACCAGCGCGTGCAGATCGTGGGCCAGTTCGTAGGCCTCGGCGGCTATACGGCCATCGGCGAACAGATCGAGCTCCTCGTCCGGAAAATCGAACCCGGCTTCGATCTGCACCCGCAGCGCCGTCAGCCGTTCGACCAGCGCGTGTACCTGCTGCGAGAGGGCGCCGTCGAGACTGCGCAATGCGGCGCGCGCGGCGGCGGCGCTGGCGGCGTCGATGAGATCGGCCACCGCCTCGGCCTGGGCCAGATCGAGCTTGTCGTTGAGATAGGCGCGCTGGCTGAACTCGCCCGGCCGCGCCTGGCGCGCGCCCAGCGCCAGCACGCGCGCCAGCAGCAGGTCCATCACCACCGGCCCGCCATGGCCGTGCAGTTCGAGCACGTGCTCGCCGGTGAACGAATGCGGCGCCGGGAAATACAGGCACAGGCCGCGGTCGATGGGTTCACCGGCGGCGTCGCGAAAACTCGCCAGACGCGCCACCCGTGGCGGCGGCAAAAAGCCCACCAGCGCGTGGCAGATGGCCGGCGCCGCCGGCCCCGACACGCGCACCACGCCGACCCCGCCACGCCCGGGCGCCGTGGCGATGGCGGCGATGGTGTCCGCGGGCGCGCTCAGGCCGCGGCCTTGCGCTCCAGCTGGCGATTGATGAACCACTGCTGGGCGATCGACAGTACGTTGTTGACGAACCAGTACAGCACCAGGCCGGCCGGAAACAGGGCGAAGAACACCGTGAACACCAGCGGCATCGCCATCATCACGCGCCGCTGCATGGGCTCCATGCCGACCATGGGCGTCATGCGCTGCTGCACGAACATGGAAATGCCCATCAGCACCGGCAGCACGTAGTACGGGTCGGCGCCGGACAGATCGCGAATCCACAGCACAAACGGGGCGTGGCGCAATTCCACGCTCTCCAGCAGCACCCAGTACAGCGCGATGAACACCGGAATCTGCACCACCACCGGCAGACAGCCGCCGAGCGGGTTGATCTTCTCGGTGCGGTACAGCTCCATCATCTTTTCGTTCAGCTGCTGGCGATCGTCCTTGTAGCGCTCGCGCAGCGCCATGATTTTGGGTTGCACCTTGCGCATGTGCGCCATGGAGCGGTAGCTGGCCGCCGACAGGCGGTAGAACGCCAGCTTGATCAGCAGCGTCACCAGGATGATGGCCACGCCCCAGTTGCCGACCAGCCCATGGATGGTACGCAGCAGCCAGAACACCGGCTGGGCGATGACGGTGAGCTTGCCGTAATCGACCGTCAGGGCCAGGCCCTCGGCCACGTCATCCAGGCTGTCCTGCGCCTTCGGACCGGCGTACAGGCGCGTTTCCCAGCTCGCCGTCTGGCCGGGTGCCACGCTGAGCGGACCGGCGATACAGCCAGCCAGGAAACGATCCTCGGTCAGCGCCTTGGTGTAGCAATCGTGGGCCTGGCCCTTGGTAAGCAGGAACACGGTGACGAAATAGTGCTCGCTCAAGCCCACCCAGCCGTCGTTGAGAGTGGTGGACAGCGGCGATTTCAGCATCTGGTCGTAGCCCAGCTTGTGGTACTTGTCGGCGGTGCTGTAGTAGACGGCGCCCTGGAACGATGCCGGCATGAAGATCTTGTGCCCGGCATCGGCGCCGCGCCGGCGCAGCAGCTGTGCATACGGCTGCGCCTGCCAGGGCTGCTGGCCGGTGTTGCGAATCTCGTAGCGCAAGCCGATGTCGTAGCGACCCCGCTGGAACGTGTAGACCTTGCGCACCTGCACACCGGCGCCGGCATCGGCCCAGGCGAGGGGTACTTCCAGGCGGTCGGCATCCGGCGCCAGGCGATAGCT
>NZ_JAQVGQ010000109.1 GCF_028696615.1 Immundisolibacter sp.
GTGGTCAGGAAATCGCCGTTGTTCGGCAGCTGTGATTCGTGCGCCACGAACTGCCAGCAACGGGCAAAAATGGCCTCCAGTTCGCGCTCGTAGATGGCCTGATCCCAGAAAATGCGCCGGTCAACCCAGCCTTCCTCCAGATCCATGTAGCGCGAGTAGTCCTGCGGTGGCTGCGTGGTTTCGTAGGGTTTCATGGCAACGCCTCTTTTCACAAAAAATTTCAGAAAAACACGTTCAGGTTGCTGTCGATGACCACCGGGTGGTCGAAACGGATGTCCCGCGCCACCAGTTGCCACTGACCCTGTGCGTCGCGCCAGCGGTCGGTGCGAGCGGCGGTCAGGCGCCGCTGCTGGGCGTCGATGCGGCTGCGGTGGATTTCGATCACCGAGTGCACGCGCGCCTCGCCGTCGTTCTCGGCGCGGTAGATCTCGACGTTGCTGACGATGCGCCGCACGGCGTTGCGCGGGTCTTCCGCCCACACCAGGCCCGACTCCAGGCGCTGCACGCGCAGGCCAAGACGCGCCTTGTCGTCGTCGAACACGTAGCCGGGCCCCACGGCGAGCGCCGCGCTGCGGTCGGCGCGAAACCGGCGCGAGGTGAGCGGCAAGCGGTAGCGCACGTCGTGCGCCAGCAGGGCCAGCCAGTCGCCGTAGCGCTCCTCATCCAGCAGGCGCGCCTCGCGGTACAGCGCCTGGGTGAGCGCAAGGTGTTGGTCGATGGGCAGCATGGCAGACGTGTCAGCCGACATGGGCGCGACCCTCGTCGGCGGACAGCGGGTTCAGGTTGTACTGCGGCACGGCGCGCCAGTCGGCGGCGGCCATGTGCTCCTGCCAGCGGCGGTAGAAGTAGCGCTGGTTGTGCTCGCTGACCACGCCGACGGCAATGTCGCCCGGCAGGCCGGCACGCGGCCCACTGCGGCCCTGCGCCATATTGGTGTAGACGTCCATCTGGCGCGTGCGCCAGCCGCGCGATTGCTCGGCGCAGGCGGCGAGGTTGTCGCCGTCGTCGTTGTCGAACAGGCCGGCCGGCCCAAACGTGAGCAGCTGGTTGTCGAGAATGCGCTGCTTGATGGCGTCCGGCATGGCCGCCTCGGCCATCGCCCAGGTCCACTGCTCGATGCGCCCCGGGCCCTTGGGGTGGTAGACGCGAAACCAGTTCAGGCCCGGCAAAAATTGCAGGTTCGGAAAGATGGTGAAGTTCAGTTGCGAGCCCCAGAGCCGCTCGCCGCGCAGGCGCCCCAGGCGCTCGATCACCGTCGGGCGGTTGGCTTCGAGCCAACGCAGGATGTCGCCGTTGTCCGGATAGAAGCTGTAGCCGGACACGCCGTCCAGCGTCGCCAGCAGCGAGTGGCCGTTCAGGCCGGCGATCGACAGCCCGCCATCCAGGTCGACACTGGCGTTGCCGACCGTGAAGCCCGAAAAATCCATGCTCTGCACGGCCTTCATGGCGCCGGCGTGCGCCCAGCCGAGGTGGTAGCCGTCGCCGCACACGTTCTCGACCGGCAGCTTCCAATTGGTGGGGATTTCCACCTTCTGCGCCTCGCCGAGCAGCACGCTGCCGCCCGGCAGCGCGTCCAGCCACACGTCGAGGTACCACTTCATGTCGCCGAGGTAATCCGACAGGCTCGGTGCGTTTTTGTCGAAACAGCCGAACACCAGGCCCTTGTACGACTCGACCCGCTCGACCGGAACGAGCCCGAAGCGGGCCTTGTCGAGCTCGTTGAAATAGGCGTCCTTCTCCAGCGGCACGTTCACCAGCGCGCCGTCGGTGCCGAACGCCCAGCCGTGGTAGTTGCAAGCAAACGCCTTGGCGTTGCCGCGGTCGGCGCGGCACAGGCGGTTGCCGCGGTGCGTGCAGGTGTTCAGGAACGCCTTGATCGATCCCGCCGGCTGGCGCACCACCAACACGTCGTCCTCGCCCATGAAGGTGCGCTGAAAGTCGCCGGGGTTCGGAAGCTGCGATTCGTGCACCAGAAACAGCCAGCAGCGGCCGAAAATGCGTTCGAGCTCCTGCTGGTAGATGGCGGGGTCGGCGTAGATCTGGCGGCGCTGCGCGCTGCCGGCGCCTGTCACCAGGCCGGCGTAATCGGTCATCCGTGACTCCTCCTGCAAGACAAGGCACAGCGCCGTCGGGCGCGGTGTGGCGGCAATGGTTCAATGAAGCGGCCAATGGGATGCTGCGCGGTACGCGCGTGCCCCGGACGGCAGCCGCTGGATAAATCAGTACCTACCTAAATGCACACGCCGTGCCAAACAGTCGTTCCTTCTGCCACTTCCATGCCTTTTGGGCGAGGGCAGCCGGCTACGCCGGACCAGTGACGTTACGCCTGCGTCATCTGAGCCCATAATCACCACACCTTCGTTGACCCGAGCGTCGATCATGTCCAAGGCAGCACCGGCAGCAAACCTGCCCGACATCCGCGATCTGGCCGAGCAGGTCCGCTTCACGCCCGACACCGGCCGCATCTGGGTACGCGACCAGCGCGGCGTGCTGCTGACGGCCAGCGTGTACGGCGCCCTGCGGCGCGAGCTGATCGACCGCCTGGGGCCGGCGGTGGCGCGCGAGCTGCTGTCGCGCATCGGCTACGCCGAGGGCGGACGCGACGCCGAAGCCGCCCGCCGCCTGCGCCCGGACGTGAGCTACTTCGACGCCTTCGCGGTCGGCCCGCAGGTACACGCGCTGGCTGGCTTCGGCTGGTCCGAGGTCGTACACCTCAACGCCGAGCCGGCGAGCGGCGCCTTCGCCGGCGAGTTCCTGGTCCATGACTCGCTCGAAGCGGCAACGCATCTGGACGCCTACGGCCAGAGCCCGGAACCGGTGTGCTGGATGCAGAGCGGCTACGCCAGCGGCTTTGCCAGCGCGTTTGCCGGCCGGCCGATCCTGATGCGCGAGGTGGAATGCCGCGGCATGGGCCACGAGGCCTGCCGGCTGGTCGGCAAACCGCTCGACGAGTGGCTCAGCCAGGCGCCGGACACGCGCTACTACCAGCCGGAAGCCTCCGTGAACCGCTTCGCCGATGCGCCGGCCGGCGAGCACGACGGCGTGGTCGGCATCTCGGCCGGCTTCGGCGCCGCCATGCACCTGCTGCGCAAGGCCGCGGACAGCCGCGCCACACTGCTGTTCGTCGGTGAAACCGGCGTCGGCAAGGAAGTGTTTGCACGTCTGGCGCACCGCATGAGCAGCCGGCGCAAGGAACCGTTCATCGCCGTCAACTGCGCCGCGCTGCCGGAAACCCTGATCGAGACCGAACTGTTCGGCGTGGTCAAGGGCGCCTACACCGGCGCCAGCAGCTCGCGCGCCGGGCGCTTCGAGCGCGCCGACGGCGGCACGCTGTTCCTGGACGAGGTGACCAGCCTCAGTCTGGCCGCCCAGGGCAAGCTGCTGCGGGCGCTGCAGGAGCGCGAGATCGAGCGTGTGGGCGACAACCAGACGCGCCCGGTCGACGTACGCGTCATGGCGGCCTGCAACGAGGACCTGCGCCGGGCGGTCGACGACGGGCGTTTTCGCGAGGACCTGTACTTTCGCCTGACCACGTTTCCGGTGCCGATTCCGCCGCTGCGCGAGCGGCGCGACGACATTCCGCTGCTGATGGCGCATCTGCTGCGCCGCTTCTGCGCCGCGCACGGCAAGCACGTGCCGGGCTTCACCGCCCGCGCGGTGCAGGCGCTGTTCGCGTATGACTTTCCAGGCAACGTGCGCGAACTCGAGAACATCATCGAGCGCGCCGTGCTGCTGGCCGGCGACGGCGAGGCCATCGACCTGCCGCAGCTGGCGCTGCACGGCGGTTCGCCGCGTCCGGCGGCGTTTGCGCTCGACGGCACCGGTCGCCTCAGCGACGAGGGCGCGGCCCTGCGCGAACAGGCCGCAGCACTGCTGGCGGCACCGACCACACGCGCGCGCTTCGACGCCATCGAACACGCACTGCTGGAACAGGCGGTCGCCGACGCCAACGGCAACCTTGCCGCGGCCGCGCGCGCGCTCGGCCTCACCCGCCGGCAGGTGCAGCTGCGCCTGGAGCGCCACCGCCGCGGAAGCGCCGGTCGCGCCGGCTGAACCATCAGCCGCCGCGCTGGCGCTCGGCCATTTTTTTCATTTCCTCGACCACCGACTGCTCGGCGTCGACCAGGCCCTGCTGCCACACGTCGAGCGTGTCGACGCCGCGCGCCAGCAGGCGCGGCTTGGGCGGTGCGTCCTCGGCGAACTGGCGCGCGCCGTAGCTCATCTCGGCCACCGTGTCCGGCCCGGCGAAGTAGAAGCCGACCGACGTCGACGGCGCGTGGCGCAGCAGGTCCATGGTGATCGGGTAACCGAGCTTGCGCACGATGGCGCGGGCGCGCATCACGTCGTCCAGGCCCGGCGGCTGAAAGCAGATGTGATTGAGCCCGCCGCCGCTGGCGCCGAAGCCACCCACGCCGATGCCGTGGTGCCAGCCGTTTTTCATGTGCAGAAAGCACACGTCGCGCTCCACCCAATCCGACTCGCGCAGGCCCAGCACGTCGCGGTAAAACGCCGCCGAGGCGCGCGTGTCGGCGGCGCCCAGCACCACGTGCTGGATGTCCAGCAGCTGCACCGTGCGCGGCTGCGGCGGCGTCGGCATGGCCACCATGTCGCAGTACAGCTCGAGCGGATTGCCGGCCGGATCGGCAAACCGCAGGTAGCGGTCCACGCGCTCGGTGTCGAGCCCGTCGCCGGCCTCGACGGCGATGCCGAGCCCGCGCAGGTGCGCCTCGAACAGGTCCAGCAGGGCGCGGTTTTCCACCTCCAGCCCCACCCGTGCCAGGCCGGGTTCGGCCGCCGGCTCGAGCACGATCCAGTGATGCTGCAGGCCGCCGCGCAGGTACACCCGGCCGCCCTGGCGGGCGCTGATCTCGAGCGGCACGGCGCGCGTCCAGAACGCCAGCGAGGCGTCCAGGTCTTTGACCTTGAGGTGCACGTAGCCCAGGCGCTGCGGGCAAAGACGCGATTCCGACATACCGGTTTCTCCTTCCTGGCGGACTTTTTCGCATCATGCGCGCCGCCTGCAGGGCCGGCAAGGCAGGCCGATAATGGCCGCCGGTCAGCCACGTTTTCGCGCTCCCATGCCGCCAATCACCCACCCTCGCCCGCCGCGCCGGTGGCGCGCATGACGCTGCCGTTCAAAACCTATCTGGTCGGCGGCGCGGTGCGCGATCGCCTGCTGGGTCTGCCGGTGACCGACCGCGACTACGTCGTCGTCGGCGCCACGCCGGACGACCTGCTCGCCGCCGGCTTCAAGCCGGTGGGCGCCGATTTTCCGGTGTTCCTGCACCCGCAAACCGGCGAGCAGTACGCGCTCGCCCGCACCGAGCGCAAGACCGCGCGCGGCTACCACGGCTTTGCGGTCCACTTCTCGCCCGACGTGACGCTCGAACAGGACCTCCTGCGGCGCGATCTGACCATCAACGCGATGGCCGAGGCGCCGGACGGCACCATCATCGACCCCTACGGCGGGCAGGCGGATCTGGCCGCCCGGCGCCTGCGGCACGTGTCGCCGGCGTTCGCCGAAGACCCGGTGCGCATCCTGCGCGTGGCGCGCTTTGCGGCGCGCTTCGCGCGCATGGGCTCCACGGTGGCGGACGACACCCGCGCGCTCATGCGGCAGATGGTGGCGGCCGGCGAGGTGGACGCGCTGGTGCCCGAGCGGGTGTGGCAGGAATTCGAGCGCGCGCTGCGCGAGCCGGACCCGCAGTGCTTCATCACGGTGCTGCGCGACTGCGGCGCGCTGGCAAGACTCTTGCCGGAGCTCGACCGCCTGTTCGGCGTGCCGCAGCCGCCCGAGCCGCATCCCGAGATCGACACCGGCGTGCACACGCTGATGGTGCTGCAGCAGGCCGCGCGCCTGAGTGCCGACCCACAGGTGCGTTTCGCCGCCCTGCTGCACGACCTTGGCAAGGGCACGACGCCGCCCGAGCAGTGGCCAAGCCACCACGGCCACGAGGCGCGCAGCGTGGAACTGGTGAATGCGCTGTGCACGCGCCTGAAGGTACCCGCGGCGTACCGGGAACTGGCGGTCGCCGTGGCGCGCGACCACGGCAACGCGCACCGGGCGCTCGAACTGCGCGCCGGCACGCTGCTGGAGATCATCGAGCGCACCGATGCGCTGCGCCGGCCGCAGCGCTTCGCGCAGTTTTTGCTGGCCTGCGAGGCGGATCATCGCGGCCGCCTGGGTTTCGAGGACCGGCCCTACCCGCAGGCGGCGCGCCTGCAACGCGCCTTCGAGGCCGCGCGCGGCGTGGACGTGGCGCCCCTGGTGGAACGCGGCTTCACCGGCGAGGCGATGCGCAGCGCGCTGCGGCAGGCGCGCACGCGGGCCATCGCCGCCGCGGTGAAGGCCGATGAGTGACCGCCATACCCACAAAGGCCGCGGCGCCGGCTACAACCCGACGCCGCGCTACGCCCGCACGGAGCGCGGCGCGGAGCCCGACGCCGAGCTGCCAGACGAACCCGGCGCCGACCCGCGCACCGTGGTCAGCGTGGATGCCACGCGCTCGGTCATCAGCCGCAACGACTCGCCGGACCTGCCGTTCAATCAGTCCCTGAATCCCTACCGTGGCTGCGAGCACGGCTGCATCTACTGCTTCGCCCGGCCGAGCCACGCGTATCTCGATCTGTCGCCGGGGCTCGACTTCGAGACCCGCATCCTGGCCAAGCCGCGCGCCGCCGAGCTATTGGCAGACGCCATGCGCAAGCCCGGCTACCGCTGTGAGGTGCTCGCCATGGGCACCAACACCGACCCTTACCAGCCGGCCGAGCGGCACTGGCGCATCACCCGCCGCGTGCTGGAGCTGCTGCTCGACTGCCGCCACCCGGTCGGCATCGTCACCAAGTCCGGCCGCATCGCGCACGATCTCGACATCCTCACCGAGCTGGCGCAGCACGACCTGGTCAGCGTGTACCTGTCCATCACCACGCTCGACCGCGACCTCGCCCGCACGCTCGAACCGCGCGCCGCGGCACCGCAGGCGCGGCTGGCCACCGTCGCGCGCCTGCGCGCTGCCGGCGTGCCGGTGGGCGTGCTGGTGGCGCCCATCATCCCGGCACTCACCGATCACGAGCTCGAAGCCATCCTGACCGCCGCCGCACAGGCCGGCGCCGGCTTTGCCGGCTACACCGTGCTGCGCCTGCCGGGCGAGGTGGCCGGTCTGTTCGAAGACTGGCTGCAGCGCCACCGCCCCGAGCGCGCGCAGCGGGTGCTCCACGCGCTGCAGGCGATCTGGGGCGAGCGGCTTTCGAGCGGCACCTTCGGCCACCGCCAGCGCGGCGCCGGCGACTACGCCACGCTGCTCGGCCAGCGCTTCGAGCTCGCCTGCCGCCGGCTCGGACTCGGCGCGGCACCACGACTCGACACCCGCGCCTTTCGCCCGCCGGCCGGCGGGCAGCTCGGCTTCGGCTGGTGAGGGCGGCGGCGGCCCCGGGTCCGGCTCGCGATCGCCGCTGCCCTTCACGCGCCGTTCACGCGGCGAGCCGATCTTTTTGCACCGTGTTTACGGGGGGCGGCATAGAGTCCCTCCAAGCAAATGCCGAAAAATTCCGTCGGACGGCACCGTTGATAAACGCTGAGAGCTTGTGAATTTTTCAAGCTCTCAGGCCGGCCAGGGATGGCCGGACGCGAAGCGAGCCCGTAAGGGCTTGATTCGCGGGAGCCCGTCCGGGCGTGTACCGGACGGGCGACGCAAGAAATGCGCAGGACGCGCATTTCTTCACAAACTCTGAGTAGCAAATCAGTGGCGCCCGACGCGAGGGCATCTGGTCGGAGGTGGGCGATGGACCTGGGGTGGCTGTTCGTTTTGCTGGTGATGGCGGCGCTCACGATGGGCCTGTTGGCGGGCTGTGCGCGCCTGCCGGGGGCGGCGCCGTGAACGCGCTCTATTTGATCGGCGGCCTGGTGGCGCTCGCGCTCGCCGGCTATCTGGTCTACGCGCTGCTGCGCGCGGAGGCGTTCTGACATGACCGCGCAATCCTGGGGACTGTTGGCGCTCTTTCTTGCGGTGCTGCTGGCGACGGTGAAGCCGCTGGGCCTGTACCTGGCCAAACTCATGGATGCGCCGCGCTGGCGGCCGCTCGCGCGCGCCGAGGCGGCGCTGTTCCGGCGCTGCGGCATCGAAGGCGAGATGGGCTGGCGGCAGTACGCCGCCGCGGTGCTGGTGTTCAGCCTGATCGGCGCGCTCGCCGTGTACGCGCTGCAGCGGCTGCAGGCGTGGTTGCCGCTCAATCCGCAGGGCTTCGCCAACGTCACGCCCGATTCGAGCTTCAACACCGCCGTGAGCTTCGTCACCAACACCAACTGGCAGGGCTACGGCGGCGAGACGACGATGAGTCATCTGACGCAGATGCTCGGGCTAGCGGTGCAGAACTTTCTGTCCGCCGCCACCGGCATCGCGGTGGCCCTTGCGCTGATTCGCGGTTTTTCGCGCCATTGCGCGCAGACGCTCGGCAATTTCTGGGCGGACCTGTGGCGGGTCACCGCCTACCTGCTGCTGCCGCTGTCCTTCGTGCTGGCGCTGGCGCTGGTGAGCCAGGGCGTGGTGCAGAACTTCGCGGCCCACCAGGACGTGACCACGCTCGAGCCGACCGCCTTCGACGCCCCAAAACTCGACGCCGCCGGCCAG
>NZ_JAQVGQ010000003.1 GCF_028696615.1 Immundisolibacter sp.
CCGCTTCGGTCAGCCAATAGCCGCCGGCCAGCTTGCGCCGATCTGCCTGCGCCAGCACCGGCAGCAGCGGCAGCTCGGCCGAGGTGGCGAGCCCGCTGACGGGTGCGGCCGGCGCCAAGCGCTGCACCCGAAACGGCTGGTCGCCCTCCGCCGCGAATACCACCAGATCGGCCGGCGGCGCCATCAGCAATTCGACGCGCCCATCGGCGTGGCGGCGCGCCAGGTGAAACCCGGTGATGGTGAATGGTCCGGGTGCGGCCGGCGTGCCCAGGCTCGGGTGATCCACTTCGCCGCGCCCGAAGGCGAACAGATCAAGCCCCGCGTCGGCCAGCATGCGCGAGCGCAGCGCGCCGGACGCCACCGAGGGCCAGGGCGGGATCAGCGCCTCGCCATGGCTGCCCGGGTCGCCAAACAGCTTGTTGCCGCGCAGGAACAGCACATCCAGCGGCTCGATGAAAACGCTCGTGCTCATGCGGTGGCTCCCTCGGCCGCGGTGGCCGGTTGCGTGTCGGGTACGCCGGCGCGGGTCTCCCGGGCCAGGAATTCGGCCACCGACAGGAAGTTGCGCAGCCAGTCGAGGCCGTTCCTTTCCTGCTGGCTGGCCAGCGCGGCGAGCCGGCGCGCCAGCTCGGGCGCCTGCGATTTGGCCGCGCTCTGCGCCTGCCGCGCGAGCTGGTAGCCGAGCAGGGCGCGCAGCATGTCCGGGTGCGCCTTGGGGTCGGGCAGGTCGGTCAGCCACTCCAGGCTGTTGTAGACGGCCCGGCGCGACACGCCCGGATCGGCCAGAAAGCGGATGCTGTGGTCGAGCAGCGCCACCGGCTCGCCCCATTTTTCGGTGAGGTGCAGCGCTCCGCCGGAGCGCTTGATGACGGTGATCGAGAACGCATCGCGATCGACCCATTGGCCGTGTTCATCCGGCCGGCGATACGCCTTGGCGCGCTTTTCCGCCGCCCGTAGCTCGCGCAGCACCGCGGACAGCGGCGCCTGGTGATGGGCGATCACGGCGCCGGTGGAGGCGGTGGCGTGGCGGCCCATCATGCGCAGCAGTCGGCCGTTCAGGTACGCGAAACCGTTCTTGCAGTGCAGCGCCTTGCGATCCGCGCGCAGCTCGCGCCAGCTCACGTCCGCATCCTCCGGCAAGGTGCCGCTATAGGCGTGGCGCAGCCGCTGCATGGCCGGTAGCAGGTCGGCCACTGGCAGCATGGCGAGCACGTCGTCGCCACCGGCGTAGATCACGCGGCCGAGGTACTCGGTCTCGACCACATGGCGCACCACGGCCTGCGAAAAGTCGTTGAGTGCGCCGGACACGGCGAGGTGACGGTTGGGCGAAATGGCGCGTTTCTGTTCGCCGTAGCGGCGGATTAGCGGCTGCGTGGCCGCGCGTTCGTCGAAGCCCTTGCGCACCTGCGGGTGGAAGCTGTCGCGGTAGCTGATGCTGGTCTTGTCGTCGCCCGACAGGATCGCACCCATGCGGTCGCCGTCCATCATCAGCAGCGCGTAGTAGGTTTCGAGCCTGACTTCTGACTTGTCCGACGCCGTTGCCAACGTCGCTCGCACCAGGCGGCGTGCAGACTCGACAGCGGCGTCATCGTCGCCGTCCTGCGCCGCTTCCAGCAGGCCGGGGATGCGCTTGGCATCGGCGAGCGCGGCCGGGTTGCTCTTGTGGCGCAGCATCAGTGCCCGCGGCAACGCGACCGCCTCGGCGCTGTGCTTCCGGCATTCGGCATCGAGGCCCGGCGCGGTGTGGCCGCCTTTCTCCAGCCAGCGGTCGAGCTGGCTCGCCAGCGCCATGGTGTGCGTGGAGACCACGAAGCGGTCGATGCGCCGCGCAGCGCCGTCGTCGCGCGGGTTGAGCACCCGGCCCACTTCCTCGGCAAAGATCGTCGGCCACAGGCGCTTGATGGCCGGCAGTGCACCCAGGTGCTCGCCCTTTTTCGCCCAGGAAGGTTTGCTCGCGGCCACGCGCGCCCACAGCGTGTCGGTCTGCTGGCGGTAGGACTTTTTCAGTTGCTCGCGGTCCGTGGTCAGCCACTCCGTCTCGCCGGTCAGCGAACAGCGCCAGCCCTGCTGCGCGCTCTGCGCGAACGGGCGCGTGCTCTTGGCCGCCGCCAGTACGCGCTCGGCGAGGTCGTACACCGCCGGGTAGAGCACGCCTGGGTTGGGGGCAAAGAAGGTGGTGCCGTCGCCCCAGGCAATGTCCTTTTGCAGCGCCTGCCAGGCCGGAGTGGCGAGAAATCCGCTGGGCTCGCCGGGCTGTACGCCGAAGAAAGGCGCCATCGCCGCCGAAAGCGCACTGGTATCGAGATCGCGCTGTTTCGCCGCATCCCGGCAGCGGATGACCGAGAACGGCACCGCGGCCCAGTGCACTTCGGGAAAGCCGGCGAGCTGCTCCTTCATTTGTTCGTAGGGCGTCAGCGTCGTTTCCTTGTCGAAGCCAGCTTCGTGCAATAGCCGCATCACGACGTCTTCACCCAGTCGTGCGAGCCAGTCGCGCACCTGCCGGGTGACGTTCTCGGCAATCTGCCGCGCCCGGCTCGCCGGCACCACGGCCACGAAGCGGTTGGGCAGCGCGGCCGCGAACAGCGGGTTGGCGTCGGTCGCGCCCTTGTTCCATTCACAATGCCGGAACAGCGCATCGGGCAGGCCCATCGCGTCGCGCAGCCACAGATCCACCTGCGCGATGCCGCGCAGGCGCGGAAACAGAATCGCGTCCGGCCCCAGCTCTTCGCACACCGGGCGCATCGCTTCCCAGGCCAGGCGCGACAGCAGGTGCGATCCAGCCCACAGGTCCGAGGTCGAGCGCGCGGCGGCGATGAAGCCCTGCACCGGGCCGATCGAGAGCGCCAGCAGCGCCGCCTCGCCGTCCGGATCGGCAGCAAAGGCGCCGGCGAAGGCGGAGGTCAGATCGAGGTGATCCCAGATGCTGTGATCCGGCACCCGGGTGTCGACCGGCAGCACTTCCCACAGCGCGCCGAGCTTGTGGTTGTCGTCGGTATCGGCGCCGGTGGCGGCCAGGTCCGGCCCGAAGCGCCAGTAGGCGAGCAGCGTCTTGCGCCAGTCCTGCGGCGCATCGCCCTGGGCGCCGAGCTTGATGAGCAGCTCGGAGAAGTGATCGGAGCTGCGCTGCTTGAGCGCGTCGAGTTTGGTGTCGGACAGGTCGTGCAGGTCCACGGCATCGCCGGTCAGCGGGTGGATCAGCACCGGCTGCTGCGTCCAGGGCACCCGAGCCCAGTCGGCCACGGCGAGCGTCCGGGTGTCGCCGGTCTTGGTCTTGACGGTGATCTCGTCCATCGGCCACTGCGGCCGGTCGGCAGCGGCGGCCCACCAGTCGGCGCGCTGCACCTGACGGTAGATGTCCGCCGGCAGGCCCTGCCTGAACAGCAGGTTGGCGAGCGCCTGGTCGTTGTCCGGGTCGATGTCGCCGGCTGGCAGCGCATCTAGCCCGAGCAGCCGGCGCAACGCGCGCGAGGTGCCGTTCTCGTGCCCGGCCGGGTCGCGCAACAGCACCAGCGCCTTTTCCGCCGGGTCGTGGAGGCGGGCAGCGAGTTTGGTTTGCCAAATCTTGTCGTCGTTCATGGATTACTCCTGCACGCGCTGCACGGTGAGGCTGTCGAGAACGGACTTGAGCGCTGTGCGGCGCTGCAGGTCCCTGATCGAGGCATAGGCGCGCTTGCCTTTTTCCTGCGATAACTCGTCCAGCAGTTCATGTACGCGCTGCCAGACGCCCTCGATGGCCTTGCGATCCGGGCGGAACGCAGGGGGCGGCAGACAGGGCACATGGAAGATCACGCCGACGAGCCTGCCGTCCGGCAAGGCGCGGACCTTGAAGCGCAGGGTGTTGGGCAGGCGCAGATTGAGGCTGTTTCTCCTGCCGTGGACGATGTCGTAATCCCACGGCTGCACGGAATGATTTGTTATCGGGTACGAGAGCCAATGCCGATCCTGCGGTCTGCCGTGGTCGATCCCGACTTGCTCGCCCTTTTTATTTGTCTTGGGTTTATCCCCGTGAGCTGGCCGTAGTTCCAATGCAAACTGCGTACGCAGCCCGATCTTGATGATCGCCAGCGTCCTCATCAGTGCCTTCCAATCGGCGTGTGGCGCGGTCTGCCAGATCAGCGGACCCCGTTCGTCGCGGCCGATGGCGTGCGGCCAGTCGCGATCCAGGCAGTCGCGCCACGGTCGCAGCGGCAGGTCTAAAGCCAGCGGGCCGGTGTCGCCCTGCGGCATGAGCACGAACGAGCCCCAACCATTACGGCTGCGCCCGCCGAGCGTGCCGAAGCCGTGCATCAGCGCCAGCGCGCGTTCAACGGCCAGCAGGGCCGTGTCCGGTACGGCGACCGAGAACATGGCGGACTCGGCTGCCTGTATCGCGGTGTTGGCCTTGAGCGCCGGTGCCCTCGCGCCCTTCGGCAAGGTCAAGGGGCCGTAGCCGAGATACAGGTCGCTGCCGACCGCAAACCTCACTTCAGGATGGGCGACTGTCGGCAATGCCTGCCATGCGGTCAGCCGGCCTTCATCCCATCGATCTAGCCGCAGGCGAATGCGGCTTTTACGGCTGTCACCTTCGCCATCACTGGCGACGCCGAACAACATCCCCTCCTCACGCCGCATTGCCGGCACGTTGTCGCGAAAACCATGCTCGGCCGCCCACACCACCCGCCACCACTGGCGCAGCAGCGCCTTGATGGGCGGCGTGCGCCACTGGGCGCTCTGCTCGGCGTTGCCGAGAAAAGCCGGGGTCAGGAAGCGCAATTCGTATTCGAGCGTTTTCATCTTCATCGTTGGATTCCGTCGTGGCGGTCGACAGGATGAGGGCCGCAACCCGGCCCGTGGCGATTTCGCAAGCTTGCCGCTGTCCGCCGGCACGCCCTGCGGTCCCCGGTGTGCCGCGGACCCTGTCGTCGCGGCAGCCCAGGCGCTACGCTGAAACACATTCGGAGGTGTATGCCATGCGAACCAACGTCGTGATCGACGACGAACTGGTGGCCGAAGTCATGCGCGTTACCCATGCCCGCAGCTAGCGCGAGGCAGTTGATTTGGGGGCCGCGCCACGCCCGCGACCGCGCTGCTCGACGAGGGCGATGCCTGCATCGCGCCGGTGATCCTGCAGGAGTTGCTGCAGGGCGCGCTCGCCCCAGGCGCTGGCGGAACTGCGCCACCGCTTTGCCGCGCTGTCGATATTGGAGCCCGCGCCGGGTGGGACCACCCATGCCGAGGCCGGCGCGCTGTACGTGCGCTGCCGCTGGGCCGGCGTCACGCCGCGCAGCCCGCACGACTGCCTGATCGCCCGGCTCGCCGTCGAATACGAACTGCCGCTGCTGCACGACGACCGCGACTTCGAGGCCATCGCCGGCATCGAGCCGGCCCTACGACTGCTGCGAGGGTAGTCGCCGCGGCACGGGGCCATCGCCCTCACGCCGCCAACCTGTGCAAACACCTTTGAATCTCCGCAGCGAGCTTGTCTCGGTCGCGCAGCTTGGGCCGCAGCGCCTCGCGCGTGGGCGGCGTGCCGTGCGCCAGGGCGTTGCGCAGGTTTTTGAGTGTCAGAAACGCCTCGCGCTTCCAGTCGGCGTGCTCGCCGGCGTGCAGTTCCTCGCCGAACGCGCGCGCCAGGCGCTCCCGCGCGGCGTAGTCGAGCGGATCGTGCCCCTGCTCGAGGCACAGCCGGCTGAGCAAGCTCTCGTAGCCGAAGATGGCGGCGCGCACGAAGTCACCCCGGTTCAGGTGCTGGTGCGCCAGCTTGCGCTGCCGGGTGGCGAGGTCCGGCTCGCGTGCCCAGGCCAGGCGCTCGCGCAGGCGCTTTTGGAACAACCCGCTGGCGCCGGGCAGCG
This sequence comes from Immundisolibacter sp., assembly GCF_028696615.1. Classification (GTDB taxonomy): domain Bacteria; phylum Pseudomonadota; class Gammaproteobacteria; order Immundisolibacterales; family Immundisolibacteraceae; genus Immundisolibacter. Next base: position 5,832 of record NZ_JAQVGQ010000003.1, read on the forward strand.
GCGCATCGAGCGCCGGCAGGAAGGTGGCGAGCTGCCGGGCGGCATCGGCGACGTTGGACGTACGCTCGAAAAAGGCGGCCTCCTCCAGGCAGTGGGTCTTGTCGGCCGCCACGCCATCGGCGGCCAGCAGCGGCGCAAACACGCGGTAATCGCCACTGGCGTCGAACACGGCCAGCGCCTCCACCCAGCGCTGGATGGCGAGCAGGCCGTCCAGGCGCAGCACTGGCGTGTGGCCGTCCGCGGTCATTTCGAGCGCGCCGTAGTAGATGCCGGTGACCGTGCGCCCCAGGCGCTCGAGCACGAAGGCCGACACCAGGCTCAGCATCGGCAGATGCCGAAAGCCGTGCGTCACGTCCAGGCTGACCTCGCCGCGCCCGGCGGCCTGCTCGATACACTCCAGAATCTGCCGCTGCTCGGCCGCATCGCGGCCGAAGGGGATCAGCTTGAGGCGCACCGACCGGCCGATGGCGCGCTCGATCAACGGCTGGGCGCGCCCGAGCAGGTCCGCGGTGACGCGCCCGGCGGCGACGGCCTCCATCAGTTCGAGCCGCAGCGCCTCGTCGGCCTCGCCGATGCCGGGCAGGTTCTCGACCAGCACGTCCCACATGCTGGACTCGGTGCCGAGCAACACCAGCAGGTCGGGGTCGAGATGCCGCGCCAGCGCCAGGCCGAAGAACGGCGTGGTTGCCGTGCGGCCGTCGGCAAAGCGATAGCTCGCCTCGCGGTAGCCCGAAGTCGGATTGTCGCGGCCGCGGCCCAGAAAGCTCACCAGGGTGTGCATCGGCGTTCAGTCCTCGCGCAGGATGATGGCGTTCGGTGGCAGGTCGAGACGGTACTCTTTCGGCCGCCCCTCGCCCCGGATGAGATAGGGCGCCGCGTGGCGCGGCGCCCCCAGCGCGTCCACCAGAGCCTGATTGACGCGTGTGCGGCGTTCGTCGAAATCGCCCTTCGACATGCCGTTGCGGTAGCGGGCGTCGGTGCGCGCGTTCCTTCCTTGCAGGCGGTCGTATTCGACGAGGTAGTCGCGCGCGTAGTCGGCATCCGGCACGCCATCGGCCGGGCGGCGCAGGCCCGGCAGCCCTGCGCGGGCGCGGCGCGCGAACCAGAGCAGAAAGGCCAGGTCTGCCGGGCGCATGGCCACGGCCTGCCCGCCGGCCTCGACCCGCCCGTCGACGACGTCGATCACCAGCCGTGGCGGCGCCAGCGCCCGGTTGAGCGCGGCGACCACCTCCGAAAAGCGCGCGCTGCCGGCGAGCAGTGCCGCCGGCTGGCCCTCGCGCAGGCGCACGAAGGGAATCTCGGCCAGCGTCACCTGCGCCTGCTGGCAGTCGAGCGGGCGCGGGTTGGGGCCGAGCGTGTGGATCACCCGCTCGGTCGGGCTCGGGTAGTAGAACTGCGGGTGGCCCTCGAAACCTTCGTCCACCAGCACGTGGGAGAGCCGGTCCTGGGCGCGGCCGAACAGAGACAGCGCGTAGCCGAGGTAATAGCCCATGGTCTTGCGCCCGCCGGCGATCGACACGTGCAGCGCGCAGTCGGGCTCCCTGGTGAGCGCGCGCACGGCTTCGGTCAGCGCGTCGGCGGTGGCGTCGTTGTCGGCCTGGCTGCGGATATCGGCCAGCGGCGCGCCGGCGGCGTCGCGGATCACCTCGATGCAGTCGGCATCGAAACGGATCGGCGGCAGGCCGTAGTCGGCACGCAGGCGCTCGAACCAGCGATCGCCGGACAGCAGATTCAGCCGCGCGTGCTCGGCGCCGCGCGCTGTGGTGAGCAGGCGGATTTCCGTAGGAATCCACGGCCGCTCGCCACGCACGGCGAGCGCGTACAGCGTCTCGGTGACGATCTGCGGCGACAGGCCGCTGACCGCCAGCAGCACGCGGCGCGGAAAGTCGGCGGGGTCGCGGACAACGGCTTCGGGTGTGTTCATGGCCCCAGTCTGCCGCCGATCGTCCATCCCCTCCTCCCGCTACAAGCTTGTCGTTACATGCTGAGTCGATAGCGACCCAGACCCATCACCGCGCCCTTGCCGGCGTGCGTCCACTGGCCGAGCCACAGATAGGGCCACAACGGCGCCAGCGCCGCGCCCGGCAGCACGAAGGCGCCGACCAGGCCGCCCATCTGCAGCAGCGCATCCTGGCGCGCCGAGTAGCGCGTCCAGTCGTGCCAGCGCAGGTCGGCATCCTCGATGGGAACCGCCTCGGCGGCCTGCACCAGGGCGCGGAAATCGGTGTCGAGCGGCGTGTCGGTGTGGAAATAGGAGAGCAGCGACAGCCGCCGCAGCAGCGCCGAGAAGAAATCCCGAAACCGCAGCCGCTCGGCCGTGACCAGGTCCTCGGCCACCTTCAGGCGCAGCGGCGTCGAGAGTTCCACGCGCACCAGGCCGGCGGGCGGCGGTGGAATGCTCGGCACGCGCGCAGGCTGCGACTGCAGCCGTCCGCCGCTGGCGTAGATCGTCTGCCAGCCGGCGGCGGTCTGCTGCTCGACGCGGGCGAGCGCATAGCGGCCGGCTCCCTGCGCCGCGCCCTGGCCGACGCCGCCTTGGCCGGCGCGACGCAGCGCCTCGATGAAATAGGCGAGCTGGGCCTGGCCGCGCCCGATCAGCACCAGGTCGACGCCAAAGGTTTCACCGGGCGCGACATCGCGGCAGTCGGGCCAGGGTTCGACTACGAACGGATGCGGCGCCGCCGGGTACTTGCGCAGCTTCTCGGCGCGCTCCGGCGGCGGCGTCTCGAACACGTAGGGATAGACGCAGGAGCGGTACAGCAGGCAGTCCGGGCAGTGCCGCGCGCCGGTGACGCACACCGTGCGTTTGAGCGCATGCCCCAGCGCGCCGCGCCAGGCAGAGCCGGCATAGGCCGGCAGGCGCACGGCGCTGTCGGCGATCAGATGCAGGCGGTAACGGGCCACCGGCAGCGCAACGAGCGTTGTAGCGGCTGCGGTGAACGACACAGGTTCCATGAGCACCCCGGGGCAGGAAGGCGGGCAGTCTGTCGGCCACCACCCGCGCGGCCTTGAATCGGCCGATGCCACAGCATCTCGCCGCCAGCCACAGCCAGCTCATCCTGCAAGCTTGCCGGGTGAAGTCGGGCCTAAAAAAAACCTCAAGAGGTCATCCCCCCAACTCCCAGTCGAAGCGCGGCAGGTCCAAAAAGGCGCGCTTGAGGCCCTCGTTCCAGCCCTGCTGGATACCTTGGTACAGCGGTGAGTCGGCGGCCAGCGTCAGGCGGCGGGTGACGCGCAGCGCGCCGGCCTCGCACACCGCCAGGTCCAGCGGCGGGCCGACCGAGACGTTGGCGCGGATGGTGGAATCCAGCGACACCAGCGCGCAGCGGGCGGCGTCGTCGAGCGTGGTGTCGGGCGCGATGATGCGGTCCAGGATCGGCTTGCCATACTTGGTCTCGCCGATCTGCAGGTAGGGGGTTTCCGGCGTGGCGCTGATGTAGTTGCCCTGCGCGTACACCAGGCACAGCTCGTGGGTACTGCCGGCGACCTCGCCGCCGATGATGAAGGTGGCCTCGGCGCTGACGCCGCTGCGCGCCAGCGCGTCGGCGTGCTCCTGCTGGATGCGGTAACTGAGCTTGCCAAGGTAGTCGGCCGCCTCGAACGGGTCGCGCACCTGCCGCAGGCCGGGACCGGCCGGGTCGTTGAACTCGCGCCGCAGGGCGTTGATGACCGCCTGGCTGGTGGCGAGGTTGCCGGCGCTGAGCACAACGAACACCCGCTCGCCCGGCTGCTCGAACACGTGCATCTTGCTGTAGGTGCTGATGTGGTCGACGCCGGCGTTGGTGCGCGAGTCGGAGGCGAACACCAGCCCGGCATTCACCTTGATGCCGACACAGTAAGTCATGACACAGTCCCGCGGACGTGAAAGGGCCGGCGATTATAGGAAAGCGCCGGCGCTTTTCTTTGGCCGGCAAGTCCTGAATCATTGGCGCCCGGCGCCGATCGGTCCGACCGGCCGGCACCGATGTTGCTGATGTTGCTAAAGCACGCCCATACCCGCCGCACGCCGTGCGCGGCTCCGCCACCTGACCCAGGGAACCATGCCAATGACGCAGGGCCTGATGCGCCGCAAATCCATCGCCGCCGCGCTCGCCAACGGCGATCAGGGCCTCGCGCGCAGCCTGTCGGGGCTGGACCTGACCCTGCTGGGCATCGGCGCCATCATCGGTGCCGGCATTTTCGTGCTCACCGGCGTGGCGGCCGCCACCAAGGCGGGGCCGGCGCTGGCGCTGTCGTTCGTGATGGGGGCGCTGGCCTGCGGCTTCGCGGCGCTGGTGTATGCCGAGCTCGCCTCCACCGTGCCGTTGTCCGGCAGCGCCTACACCTACACCTACGTCACGCTCGGCGAACTGCCGGCGTGGATCATCGGCTGGGACCTGATCCTCGAGTACGCGCTGGCCTGCGCCACGGTGGCGATCGGCTGGTCGGGCTATTTCCTGCGCCTGCTGGAGGGCATCGGCATCACGCTGCCGGCGGCGCTGACGCACGGCCCGGCCGAGGGCGGCATCGTCAACCTGCCGGCGTTCGCGGTGATGCTGCTGATCAGCCTGCTGCTGGCGGTCGGCGTGCGCCAGACCAGCGTCGCCAACGCGCTGATCGTGATCCTGAAACTGGCCGTGATCGGCATCTTCCTGTACGCCGCCGTGCCGCACGTGCAGCCGGCCAACTGGCAGCCGTTCATGCCGTTCGGCTGGTCGGGGGTGATGGCCGGCGCCGGGCTGATCTTTTTTGCCTACATCGGCTTCGACGCCGTCTCCACCGCCGCCGAGGAAGCCAAAAACCCGCAGCGCGACATGCCGATCGGCATCATCACCTCGCTGGTGCTGTGCACGCTGCTGTACATCGCCGTCACCGTGGTGCTGACCGGCATTGCGCCGTACAGCACGCTCGACGTGGCCGACCCGATCGCCTTTGCGCTGGTGCAGGTCGGCGAGCACTTCGCCGCCGGCGCCACCGCCGTGGGCGCGGTGGCGGGCCTGACCTCGGTGCTGCTGGTGATGATGTACGGCCAGACGCGGGTGTTCTACGCCATGTCGCGCGACGGCCTGCTGCCGGCGGCGTTCAGCGAGGTGCACCCGCGCTTTCGCACGCCGGCGCGCACCACGCTGGCGACCGGGCTGCTGATCGCCATCGCCGCCGGCGTGCTGCCCATCCACGAGGTGGCATCGCTGGTCAACGTCGGCACGCTGGCGGCGTTCGTGATGGTGTCGGTGGCGGTGCTGTACCTGCGCCGCGCGCAGCCGGACCTGCCACGGCCGTTTCGCACGCCGTGGATGCCGTGGACGCCCATCTTCGCCATCGTGTCCTGCGGGTATCTGATCGCCAGCCTGGAGGCCGTCACGCTGTGGCGGTTCGTGATCTGGATGGCGATCGGCGTGGTGGTGTATTTCGCCTACGCGCGCCGGCACAGCGCGCTGCGCCAGGCGTGAAGGCCGGCGAGGGACTGCTGAAAAAGTCCGCCCCCGAGAGGGTTCGGCGCGCAGGCGCGCGCTGCGGGCCGGCGCTGCGCCGCGCAGGCGCCGCGGCGCTGGCGCTGTGGCTGGGCGCCTGCTCGCTGGCCCCGCACCGGAACCCGCCGCTGCCGGCGCTGCCGGCCGGCTGGAACGACCCTGTGCTCGACGGCGCCACCCGGCCGCCCGCCGCCGACTGGTGGCGACAGTTCGGCGATGCCGAGCTCGACCGCCTGGTCGCCCGCGCGCTGGATGCCAACCTCGACCTGGCGCTGGCCGCCGCGCGCGTGGAGGAAGCCCGCGCGCTGCTGGCCGGCGCCCGCGCCGAGCTGTGGCCGACGCTCGACGCGCAGGCCGACGCCTCGCGCCAGCGCGGCGCCGCCACCACCGGCAGCGGCCAGGTGCGCAATCTGTACAGCGTGGCCGGCGTGCTGGGCTACGAGCTCGACCTGTTCGGGCGCCTGCGCAGCGCCAGCGACGCCGCCCGCGCCCGCCTGCTCGAATCCGCCTACACCGCCGAGGCGGTGCGCCTGACGGTGGTCACCGACGTGGTCGGCGCGTACCTGGACCTGCGCTCGGCCGAGCGCCAGCTGGTCATCACCGATGCCACCGTCAGCGCCCGCGAGCAGGCGCTGGAACTCGAACGCGCGCGGCTGCGCCTTGGCGCCGGCACGGAGCTGACGCTGCGCCAGGCCGAGGCGGAGCTGGCCAGCAGCCGGGCGCTGGCCGCCAGCCTGCGCGATCTGGTCTCGCGCAGCGGCACGGCGCTGGCGGTGCTGACCGGCGCCACGCCGAAGGCGCTGATCGAATCCGCGCCGCCGCCGGGCGAGTTTTCCACCCTCGCCCTGCCCGGCGCGCTGCCGCGCGTGCTGCCGAGCGAGCTGCTGCAGCGCCGGCCGGACATCCGCGCCGCCGAGGCGGCGCTGCGCGCCGCGGATGCCGACATCGGCACCGCGCGGGCGCAGTGGTTCCCGCGCATCAGCCTGACCGCGCTCATCGGCAGCGACGCGCTGCGCGTGGGCGATCTGTTCGGCGGGGACGCGTACAACTGGTCGCTCGGCAGCTCACTGGTGGCGCCGCTGCTCGACTTCGGCCGCGTCAAGGCGCAGGTGCGGGGCGCCGAGGCCAGACGCCAGCAGGCCGAAATCCTGTACCGGCAGACCGTGCAGACGGCGTTCGCCGAGGTGCGCGACGCGCTCACCCTGCTGCGCGAGGCGCAGGCCCGCGAGCAGGCACAGACCGACGCGGTGCGCGCGCTCGAGCGCGCACTGGCGCTGGCCGAGCTGCAGTACCGCAGCGGCCGCGGCCTGTATCTGGACGTGCTGGTCGCCCAGCGCAGCCTGCTGTCGGCCCAGCTCGACCAGACCACCGCCGCCCACGACGCGCGCCTGGCGGCGGCGACGCTGTTCAAGGCGCTCGGCGGCGGCTGGGCGGATGCGTCAGCGGCTGCCGCCCCCGGCTGAGAGCTTGTGAATTTTTCAAGCTCCGAGGCCGGCCAGGGATGGCCGCACGGGCGACGCAAGCAATGCGCAGGACGCGCATTTCGTCACAAACTCTGAGGAAATCTGATGGCGGTTTCAAATCCCTGACGCGCCGCCGGCGCCGCTTGGGGAACGCTTACGTCTCGACGTCCGGGGCAGGATGCCCCGGCCTGAATCGAGGGCGTAACTCCTTGATTCAATCAGCGTCGCGCGGGCCTATACCGCGCGACGGCGAGCTGAAAATTCCAGGGAGGGAATTTTTCAGCATTTTCCTTACACGCAGGGAAACAGGCTGCCGCCGTTGTGCTCGTGCCAGCGCAGGATGCCGTCCCAGATTTCCTGCGCCGTCTCGGCGTACCAGAACAGGTCGCGGTCCTCGGGGTCGATGACGCCCTCGTCGACCAGGAAATCGAAATCGACTGCCCGGCGCCAGTAGCTCTCGCCGACCAGCACCACCGGCACCGGGTGAATCTTGCGGGTCTGGATCAGCGTCAGGGTCTCGAACAACTCGTCGAAGGTGCCGTAACCGCCCGGGAACGCCACCAGCGCCCACGCCCGCTGCAGAAAGTGCAGCTTGCGCAGCGCGAAGTAGTGGAAACGAAAGCACAACTCGGGCGTGATGTAAGGATTCGGGTACTGCTCGCGCGGCAGACTGATGTTCAGCCCCACCGACTTGGCGCCGACGTCGAAAGCACCGCGGTTGGCCGCCTCCATGATGCCGGGGCCGCCGCCGGTCATCACCACCAGGCTGCAATCCTGCGGCCCGGCACCGGAACGGCCGACCAACTGACCGAATTCGCGTGCCACGTCGTAATAGCGGGCCTTGGCGGCGCGCCGCTCGGCCACGGCGAGCTGCCGCGCCAGCTCGGCGTTGCCCGGATCGGCCGCCAGCGCCGCGCGGTGCTCGTCCAGCTCGCGCGCCGCCGCCGTCGCTTCATGGATGCGCGTGCCGCCGAACACCACGATGGTGTGCTGGACGCCGTGCTGGCGCAGCAGCATCTCCGGCTTCAGGTAATCCACGTGCAGGCGCAGGCCGCGGTTCTCGTCCAGGCGCAAAAAATCCGGGTCCTGGTCGGCGATGCGGTAGCTTGGGCTGCTCATGATGGCCGCCACGCGCTGCGGCGCGGTGGGATCATCCGAGACCGGCTTCGGGCGCTGTTCGGGCAGCGGCCGGACGCGCTGCGCGGCCGGCGGCAGCGGCGGCTTGCGGGCGGCCATCAGGCGGCTCCCGCGGCGGAAACGAGCGGCCTGCGAGCAGCCGACGGCAAGGCGAGTGAAGCGGACATGGAAATTTCTGTGACCGTGAGCGATGACGACCGACGCGCGGGCGCCGGTCAAAGCCTTTTCTTATAGCACGGCCGCGTGCGGCGGCCCGGCCAGCACCTGCACCACCGTCCAGGGCGGCATGCCCTGGCGTCGCTCGAGGGCCTCCGCCATTGACCGACGGAGCACGGCGCCGGCATGTACCGCGCAGCGCGAGCCGAAAAATTCCAGGAAAGGAAGTTTTCAGCGTTTACTTGCCGGCTGCCACGGCCGCTGGCCGCGCAGCGCCGCCTGCCGCTCCCGGTGATCGGGCAGTGCCGCCGCCAGCAGGGCGTAGAAACGCGGGCCGTGATTCAGCTCGGCGAGGTGACACAGCTCGTGCAGCAGCACGTAGTCGATCAGCGCCGGCGCCAGCAGCACCAGGCCGACGTTGAGCGTGATGCGCCCGGCGGCGCTGCAGCTGCCCCAGCGGCTGCGCAGGCGCACCAGCCGCGGCGGCGGCAGTGCGCGCCCGGCAGTCCACGGCAGCGCGGCCGCGAGCGCCGTCAGCCGTGGCGGCAGCAGCATCTCGGCCTGCGCCCGGTACCAGGCGTCGAGGGCGAGGCTGACCGCCGCCGCGTCGTGCGGCGCCGGCACCGCCACCTGCAGCGCGCCGTCCTGCAACTGCACCTGCCGGCGGCCGCTGGCGAGCTGCAACGGGTAGCTGTCGCCCAAATAGCGCTGCGCGCTGCCGGGACCGAAGTCCGGCGCCGCCGGTGGCTGGGCGCGCCGCTGCAGCTGACCGGCGATCCAGCGCCGATGCCGGTGCAGGATGTCCGGCACCAGCCGCGCCGGCAGCCGCTGCGGCAGGCGCAGTTCGAGCACGCCGTCGGCCACCACGCGCAGCGCGTACGTGCGCCGGCGCGCCCGCAGCAGCCGGCAGGTGAGGCGCTGGCCGTTCAGCTCGAACCACAGCTCGGCCTCGCTCATGGCGCCGCCTCCACGCGCTCGAACACCTGCAGGCAACGGGCCGGCAGCTGGTATTCGACTGCGGCCGGCAGGGTCAGCCCGTCGCCCTTGCCGTCGGCGGCGCAGGTGTCGAACACGCGTCGCCAGGCGGCGCCCAGCGTCGCCGGCGGTGCCCGCACCGCGGCCGGTGCCGGGCCGGCGTGCAGGACGACCAGGTAACTGTCGTCCCGCCGCGACTGGCCCTGCGGCCCCAGGTGTTCCACGCCGGCCTCGCCGTCCAGCACGAAGGCCAGCAGGTGCGGCGTGGCCTGCCAGTCGGCGGCTTGTTTTTCGCTGCCGTCGGCGTTCAGCCAGGTGATGTCCTTGTGACCGCTGCTGGGGATGACCTGGCCGGTGAAAAAACGATCGCGCCGGAACACGCCGTGCCGCTGGCGCAGCCTGAGCAGGCGGCGCAGGTAACGATGCAAGGCGGCGCCCTCACCGTCGGCCAGGCAGGCCCAGTCCGGCCAGGCGAGCGGGTTGTCCTGGCAGTAGGCGTTGTTGTTGCCGTGTTGGGTGTGGCCGAACTCGTCGCCGGCCAGCAGCATCGGCGTACCTTGCGACAGCATCAGCGTGGCCAGCAGGTTGCGCATCTGCTGCAGGCGCAGCGCACGCACCGCCGGATCGTCGGTCGGTCCCTCCACGCCGCAGTTCCAGGCGAGGTTGTTGTCGGTGCCGTCGCGGTTGTGCTCGCCGTTGGCCTCGTTGTGCTTGCGCTCGTAGGACACCAGGTCGCGCAGCGTGAAGCCGTCGTGGGCGGTGATGAAATTGACGCTCGCCGTCGGCCGGCGGCCGTGGTTGGGGAAGATGTCGCTCGATCCGGTCAGGCGCGAGGCGAGCATCGCCACCTGCCCGTCGTCACCGCGCCAGAAGCGGCGCACGGTGTCACGGTACTGGTCGTTCCACTCGCCCCAGCCGGGTGGAAAGCCGCCCAGGCGGTAGCCGCCCGGCCCGAGGTCCCATGGCTCGGCGATCAGCTTGACCTCGGCCAGCAGCGGGTCCTGGCGTACGGCATCCAGAAAGCCGCTGCCCGGATCGAAACCGGCATCCGCTCCGTCCCGCGCCAGCGTGGTGGCCAGATCGAACCGGAACCCGTCGACACCCATCTGCTGCACCCAGTAGCGCAGCGAATCGAGCACTAGTTGCAGCACGCGCGGCTGGGCCAGGTTCAGGCTGTTGCCGCAGCCGGTGAAATCGCGCGTGCGGCGCGGCGCGGCCGGGTCGAGGTGGTAGTAGCTGGCGTTGTCGATGCCGCGGAAACTCAGCGTCGGCCCCAGCTCGCTGCCCTCGCCGGTGTGGTTGTAGACCACGTCCAGCAGCAGCTCGAGGCCGGCGTCGTGCAGCGTGCGCGTGAGCAGGCGAAACTCGCCCGGGTCCGGGCGGGTGAGAAACCGGTTGTCCGGCGCAAAAAAGCCGATCGAGTTGTAGCCCCAGTAATTGCTGAGCCCCATGTCGACCAGGCGCCGCTCGTCGACGTGCGCGTGCACCGGCAGCAGCTCGAGCGCAGTCACGCCCAAGTCGGCCAGATACGCCACCACCGCCGGCTCGGCCAGGCCGCGAAAGCTGCCACGCAGCGCCTCCGGCACCTGCGGGTGGCGGCGCGTGTAGCCGCCGGCGTGCAGCTCGTAGATCACGCTGCGCCGCCACGGCCGGCGCGGCCGCGGCGCTTCGGCCACGCCGGCGGTGTCGTCCACCACCACGCACTTGGGCAGGTAGCGGGCGCTGTCGCGGGTGTCGAAGGACAGATCGCCGCGCGCGTCGCCCACCCGGTAGCCGTACAGCGCGTCGTGCCAGCGCAGGGCGCCGTGCAGCAGCCGCGCGTAGGGGTCGATCAGCAGCTTGTGGTGGTTGAAACGGTGGCCGCGCTCGGGGTCATAGGGCCCGTACACGCGGTAGCCGTAAAGCTGGCCGGGACGCAGGTCCGGCAGGTAGCCGTGCCAGACCTCGTCGGTGTACTCCGGCAGCGCCAGGCGCGCGGTCTCGCGCCGCCCGGCGGCGTCGAACAGGCACAGCTCGACTTTCTCGGCGTGCAGCGAGAACAGGGCGAAATTGACGCCGCGCCCGTCCCAGTGCGCGCCGAGTGGATACGGCTGACCGGGCCACAGGCGCGGCGGGCTGGGGCGTGATTTCATGACGGCCTCTCGTGACTGCGGTGCGGCCGGGACCGCTCGAACGGCGCCGCACCGGCCAGCGCGGACACGCTGTTCAGTCGCGGAAATTCACGAACTGCAGCGGCAGGTCGAAGTCTTCCAGCTTGCGCAGCAGCGCGATTGCCGCCTGCAGGTCGTCGCGGCTCTTGCCGGACACGCGCAGCTCGTCGCCCTGGATGGCGGCCTGCACCTTCAGCTTGCTGTCCTTGATCAGCTTGACCAGCTTGCGCGCGTGCTCGGCGTCGATGCCCTGACGCACGGTGATGGTCTGCGTGGCGCGCTGGCCGGCTTCCACCACCTTGCCGTAATCGAGCGCCTTCAAGTCCACGCCGCGCTTGGCCAGGCGCGTGCGCAGCACGTCGAGCAGCTGCTCGATCTGGAACCGGCTCGGCGCCTGGGCCGTGATGACCGCCTCGTTCAACTCCACCTTGGCGCCGGTGTCCTTGAAATCGAAGCGCGTGCCGAGCTCGCGGTTGGTCTGGTCGACCGCGTTGGCCACCTCGTGCAGGTCGGCCTTGGAAACGACATCGAATGACGGCATGACGGGCCTCCGTCGGGTCCACTGCTGACGTTCGCCACGGCGCGAGGCGCCGGCGTGAAGCGCCGGGCGACACCCCTTGATGCCGCCCGGCACCGTCACCGCCGCTCAACCGGTCCGGGCGTCCTTGTCCTGCTGCTCGGCCGCTACGGTCTCGACCTGCATCAACCCACCGACGGCCGGTGTCGGGGAGCGCAGCGGCGCCGCCACGTCCTGCGCCGGCGGCTGTGGCGCCTGGCTCGGCTCGACGACCGCCGTGACGCTTGGCGCCGCTACCGGCTCTGCGGCCGGCGCGGCCTCTACCGTGGCCACCTCGGCCAACACCGGCGGCTCGACCGGTGCCGCCGGAACTGGCGCCGCCGGCTCGGCCACCGGCTCGAACGAGGCAGCGGACTGCGGCGCTGGCGCCACCGGCTCGGCCGCGGCGACGGGCGCCGGCGCGGGCACCGTCAGCAGCTCGGCCACCGGCGCGACGCTCGACGGCACCACCGCCGCGGCCGGCACCCGCTGGCCGGTCGCGCGTTCGCGCGGTTCTTCGGTACGCGGCTCGGCGTGCTGCGGCGCACGCGCCTCACCACCGGCCTGACTGCGCTGACCGCCGCGGCGACCGCGCCGCCCCGAGCGCCCCTCGCGCTGACCCTCGCGCGGGGCGTCCCGCTGAGCTTCGCGCACCGCAGCCTCGCGCGCGGCCGGCTGCGCTTCCCGCACCGCCGGCTGGGCGCGGGGTGTGGCTGGCGCCTGCGCCCGCGGCGCCGCAGCCTGCCGACCACGTTCGCCGCGCGCCTCGGCCCGCGCCGCCGGCGCCTCACTGCGGGCCGGCTGGGCTCGCGCCGGGCGTGGCGACGGCTTGGCGGGCGCCGGCGCGGGCGCCGCCACCGGTGCCCCGAACAGGCTGCGCCACAGGCGGGTGAACAGGCCGGCCTGGGCCTGCGCCGCCGGCGCCTGGGCCTCGGCCGGCGCTGGCGCCGCCGCCGGCGTCGGCGGCGGCGCGCTGCGCACCATCCGCTGCACGGCTGCCGGCTGGGCGGCCGCCGCCGCCGGCGCCGCCGCCGCTTCCGGCGGCGGCACGGCCAGCGCCAGCTCGTGGCTGGGCGTTTCCAGCAGGCGTTTGTTCAGGTCCTGCACGCGCGTACGCTCGAGTTCGTAATGCGGCGTCTCGAGCGCCGGGTTCGGCAGGATGATGGGGTTCACCCCCAAGCGCTGGCCGAGCTCGACCACCGCCTCGCGTTTTTCGTTGAACAGATAGGTCGCCACCGCCACCGGCACCTGCACCTCGAGCCGCCCGGTGCGCTCCTTGAGCGCCTCTTCTTCCAGCAGGCGCAGCACGTGCAGGGCGGTCGATTCCACGCTGCGGATGGTGCCCTGGCCGTTGCAGCGCGGGCAGGTGATGTGGCTGGTTTCCTTCAGCGACGGGCGCAGGCGCTGGCGCGACATCTCGAGCAGGCCGAACCGCGACAGCTTGCCGAGCTGGATGCGCGCCCGGTCGTACTTGACCGCATCGCGCAGGCGGTCTTCGACGGCGCGCTGGTTGCTGGCCTTCATCATGTCGATGAAGTCGATCACGATCAGCCCGCCCAGGTCGCGCAGACGCAGCTGGCGGGCGATCTCGTCGCAGGCCTCCAGGTTGGTGTTGGTGGCGGTTTCTTCGATGTCGGCGCCCTGCGTGGCGCGCGCCGAGTTGATGTCGATGGCGGTCAGCGCCTCGGTGTGATCGATCACCAGCGCGCCGCCGGAGCGCAGCGGCACCTCGCGCCGGTGCGCGGTCTCGATCTGGTGCTCGATCTGGTAGCGCGTGAACAGCGGCACCTTGTCCTGGTACAGCTTCAGGCGCGGCAGGCTCTGCGGCATCAGCTGCTGCATCAGCGAACGGGCCTCCTCGTAGGTGGCCTCGTCGTCGATCAGGATCTCGCCAATGTCGTCGCGGAAGTAGTCGCGGATGACCCGCGCCACCACGTTGTTTTCCTGGTAGATCAGGAACGGCGCCGGACGGCCGGTGCTGGCGGCATCGATGGCATTCCACAGCTCGACCAGGTGATCGAGGTCCCACTGCAGCTCGGCCAGGCTGCGCTCGGCCGCCACCGTGCGCACGATCACGCCCATGTGGGACGGCAGCTGCAACTGCCCGAGCAGTTCCTTCAGCTCGGCGCGGTCTTCGCCTTCGATCTTGCGCGACACGCCGCCGGCGTCGGGGCTGCACGGCATCAGCACCAGATACCGGCCGGCCAGACTCACGTGGGTGGTCAGCGCCGCGCCCTTGGTGCCGCGCTCCTCTTTTTCCACCTGGACGGTGATTTCCTGGCCTTCGCGCAGCGGCCGCGGCTCACCGTTCGGCCCCTGCAGGTAGATCGGCGCGACTTCCTTCAGCGGCAGAAAGCCATGCCGGGCGCCGCCGTAATCGACGAAAGCGGCCTCCAGGCTAGGCTCGACGCGGCGCACCACGCCACGGTAGATGTTGCCTTTTTTCTGATTGCGATTCGGAGATTCGATGTCGAGGTCAAACAGGTACTGACCGTCGACGATCGCCACCCGCAGCTCCTCCGACTGGCGGGCGTTGAACAGGATGCGTTTCATCAGGGATTTCTCTTGGCAGACGCCGGGCGGCGTAGCGCGTGCCGGACGGCAGCGCCCCCAATGGCGGGGGCAGATAGGCCGGCACGCCGCAACGCGGCGCGACGCACGGATCGGGGTCGGGGCCTCCGGCGGGCGCCGTCCGCGGGGACGGGCCGAGGAGGAATAGAATGACGTGCAGAAAATCGGTAGCAGCGGCACTGACACGCTGCATCAGCCTGACCGACGCGAGCAACGCCAGCAGGCCCAGGGCATGCCGCCCGAGGCGCCGGATCGCCGCAAAAGTCGTTTTGATCATCATGATGGCCACTGCGCCGCCAACATTAACACGCGATGACGGGGCTTAATACTGGACCGGCGAGCGCGCGCGAGCGCGCCGTCACCTACGTCGACGTCGCCCCGGACCAGGCCGGCCAGCGGGTCGACAATTTCCTCATGGCGCGCCTGCGTGGCCTGCCGCGCACGCGCGTGTATCGCCTGCTGCGCCGCGGCGAGGTGCGCGTCAACGGTGGCCGCATCGGCCCCGAACACCGCCTGCAGGCCGGTGACCGGGTGCGCCTGCCGCCGGTCGACCTGCCACCGCCGCGAGCGCCCGCGCAGGCGCCGGACTTTCGCCTGCGTCAACTGGAAAGCGCCATCCTGTTCGAGAACGACCGCCTGCTGGTGCTGGACAAGCCGGCCGGACTGGCCTGCCATGGCGGCAGCGGCGTCGACTTCGGCGTCATCGAGGCGCTGCGCCAACTGCGCCCCAAGCAGCCGTTTTTCGAGCTGGTGCACCGCCTGGACCGCGACACCTCGGGCTGTCTTCTGATCGCCAAGCGGCGCAGCACGCTGCGCGCGCTGCACGAACAACTGCGCGGCGGCGTCATCGAAAAACGCTACCTGGCGCTGCTGGTCGGCCCGCTCGCCGGGCGCCGGCAGCGTGTCGCCGCCGCGCTCGACCGCTACGAGCGCGGCGGCGAGCGCCTGGTGCGCGTCAGCGACGCCGGCAAGCCGGCGGTGACCGTGTTTCACGTCCGCGAGCGGTTTGCCAACGCCACCCTGGTGGAAGCCGAACTGCTGTCCGGGCGCACGCACCAGATCCGCGTGCACGCCCAGCACCTGGGCCATCCGCTGGCCGGCGATCCCAAATACGGCGACCCGACCGCCGACGCGGCGCTGCGCGAGTTGGGGCTCAGACGGCTGTTCCTGCACGCCGCGCGGCTGGTCATCGGCCCGCTCGACGACGACACGCCACGTCACTTCGAGGCGCCGCTGCCGGCCGCCCTGGAGCAGCCGCTCGAGCGCCTGCGCAGCGCCCATCCCCCCACCGCGAGGACGGCATGAACGACGACACCCAACCGCCTGCCTGGGAGCGGCAAGTGCTCGAGCGCCTGCTGCGCGACACGTTGATCGAACAGCGCCGCGCCCGGCGCTGGCGGATCTTTTTCCGCCTGCTGTCGGTGGTGCTGATCCTGCTGGTGCTCGGCCTGCTCGGCACCGACGTCGGCGTGCCGCAGGTCACCAGCCGGCACACCGCACTGGTGCAGCTGAACGGCATCATCGCCCCCGGCACCGAGGCCGACGCCGATCTGGTCATCGAGTCGCTGCGCGCCGCCTACGACAACAGCCACGTGGCCGGCGTGGTGCTGCGCATCGACAGCCCTGGCGGCAGCCCGGTGCAGGCCGGGCGCATCAACGACGAAATCCGCCGCCTGCGCAAGCTGCACCCGAACGTGCCGCTGTATGCCGTGATCGACGACATCTGCGCCTCCGGCGGCTATTACGTGGCGGTGGCGGCGGACCGCATCTACGCCGACAAGGCCAGCGTGGTCGGCTCCATCGGCGTGCTGATGAACGGCTTCGGCTTCGTCGGCGCGATGGACAAGCTCGGCATCGAGCGGCGCTTGCTGACTGCCGGTGCGCACAAGGGCTTCCTGGACCCCTTCTCACCGCAAAACCCGGACGACGTGGCGCACGCCCGCGAACTGCTCGCCAGCATCCATGGCCAGTTCATCGACGTGGTCAAACAAGGCCGCGGCGAGCGGCTCAAGGACGACCCGCGGCTGTTCAGCGGGCTGGTGTGGACCGGCGCGCAGGGCGTCGAGCTGGGCCTGGTCGACGCGCTCGGCGACGCCGACACGGTGGCGCGCGAGGTGTTCAAGGCCGACAAGGTGGTCGACTACACCGTGCGCCCGGCGTATTTCGAGAAACTCATCCGCAGCGCCGGCAGCGAGGCCACCGCCGCCGCGCTCGACACGCTGTCGAACACCCTGCGCTGGCGTTGAGGACATGCCCGCGACGGGATGCCGCAACGCCAGCACCCGGCCCGCTCAAGGCAACACCACCCCCTGCGCGCGCAGCAACTCGCACAAGGCGATCAGCGGCAGGCCCAGCAGCGCGGTCGGATCATCACCGCTCATGCGCTCGCACAACGTAACGCCGTAGCCCTCGGAGCGCAGCGAGCCGGCGCAGCCGAACGGCTGCTCATGGTCCAGATAACGCTCGATCTCGGCCGCCGCCAGGCGGCGCACGGCGACCTCGAACGGCACCCGGCGCACCGCCGCCCGGCCGGTGGCGCTGTCGAGCAGGCACACGGCCGTCTCGAACACCATCACCCGCCCGGCGGCGAACGCCAGCTGTTCGGCCGCGCGTGCGCGATCGCCGGGCTTGCCGAGCACGCGCCCTTCGACCACCGCCACCTGATCCGAGCCGATGATCAAATGTGCCGGACAGACCGGCGCCACCGCCTCGGCCTTCCGGCGCGCCAGCCGCTCGGCCAAGGCCGCCGGCACCTCACCGGGCAAGGCCGCTTCATCCACCTGCGGGGCACGGCATTCGAACGGCAGCCCGAGCCGCGCCAGCAGCTCGCGCCGGGTGGGCGAGGTCGAGGCCAGGACGAGCGGCGGCGTGGCAGCGGACATGGAGGGGTCGGAGCGGGCGATGGGGCGTGCATTTTAGACGGCGGATTGGACAGGCGGATCGCACGGTCGGGGCCGCCAAAGGCGGCTTTGACACCGGCTCGACCGCGCCACTACACTTCGCGCCCTTATGTCGGGGCTCCTACCAGACTCGATCGACCCGCTGGAGTGGGCCAAGACCGGCCAGCGTGTCGGCGGTGCGCTGCCGCTGGCCGGCATGGATCGCTTGAATGCGCTGGTCGAGGCTGGCGTGGCTGAGGTCGAAATCACCCTTGCCGGACAGCTGCTCGCAGGCGGCCGGCCGGTGCTGAGCGGCCATGTCGCCTGTACGGTCACGGTGCGCTGCCAGCGCTGCCTGGCGCCGTTCGAATTGCGCCTGGAGGCGCCGATCCGACTCGGCGTGCTCGCCGACGAGGCCGACCTGGCGCGTCTGCCGAAGGGTCATGAGCCGCTGATCTGCCCGGCCGGCGCGACCGTGTCGCTGGCCGAACTGATAGAAGACGAATTGCTGCTGGCGCTGCCGGACTACCCGCACCATGCCGAGGGCATGTGCAGTGCGTCAACGGTGCCGGCGCAGGAGACGGGCAAGCGGCAGCCGTTCGCGGCGCTTGCCTCCCTTCGGAAAAACGGCCCGCAAAGCGGGCAAGACGACTGACAGGATCATCCATGGCCGTTCAACAAGACCACAAGAGCCGCTCCAAGCGCGGCATGCGCCGTTCCCACGACGCGCTCAAGCCCCCCGCGCTGTCGATCGAGCCGACCACCGGCGAGACGCACCGCCGGCATCACGTCAGCGCCTCCGGTTACTACCGCGGCCGCAAAGTCATCGACACCGGCAAGGGCGAGTAAGCATTGAGCCTGGTGGTTGCCGTGGATGCCATGGGGGGTGATCACGGCCCCTCGGTGGTGGTTCCCGCGGCGATCGGCTTTGTGCGCCGCCACCCCGGCGTGCACCTGGTCCTGGTCGGCGACGAGGCGACCGTGCGCGGCCTGTTGCCCGCCGATGCCGACGCGCTGCCGCTACAGGTGCAGCACGCCAGCCAGGTAGTCGGCATGGACGAGCCGCCGGCCAAGGCGCTGCGCGGCAAGAAGGACTCGTCCATGCGCGTGGCCATCGACCTGGTGGCCGCCGGGCGGGCGCAGGCCTGCGTGAGCGCCGGCAACACCGGCGCACTGATGGCCACCGCCCGCTTCGTGCTGCACATGCTGCCCGGCATCGAGCGGCCGGCCATCGTGCGCGCCCTGCCGACCCTGCGCGGCGAAACGCACGTGCTGGATCTGGGCGCCAACACCGAATGCAGCGCCGAGCAGCTGTGCGAGTTCGCCGTCATGGGCGCGGTGCTGGTGGAGGCGCTCGGCAAGCAGACCAACCCGAACGTGGGCCTGCTGAACATCGGCAGCGAGGCAACCAAAGGCACCGACACCGTGCAGCGCGCCGCCGAGCTGATCCGCGCCACCGGCCTCAACTTTTACGGCTACGTCGAAGGCGACGACATCTATGCCGGCACCACCGACGTGGTGGTGTGCGACGGCTTCGTCGGCAACGTGGCACTCAAGACCAGCGAGGGACTGGCGCGCATGATCGGTCAGGTAATGCGTGAGGAGTTCACGCGCACGCCACTGCGCCGGCTGGGCGCGTTGCTGTCCCGGCCGGCGCTGCAGGCGCTGCGCAAGCGCCTGGACCCGCGCGCCTACAACGGCGCCAGCCTGCTGGGTCTGCCGGCGCCGGTGATCAAGAGCCACGGCGGCGCCGACGTGGTCGGCTTCACGCAGGCCATCGCCGAAGCGGCGGCGCAGGCCAGGGCGAAGGTGCCGCAACGCATCGGCGAACGCCTGGCCGAGTTCCTGCCGCAGACGCTGACGGCCTGATGTACTCGCGCATCATCGGCACCGGCAGTGCCCTGCCGGAACGCGTGCTCACCAACGCCGAGCTGGAGGCGATGGTCGACACCAGCGACAAGTGGATCTTCGAGCGCACCGGCATTCGGCAGCGGCGCATCGCCGCGCCCGGCGAGACGTCGACCGACCTTGGCGACACTGCCGCGCGGGCGGCGCTGGCCATGGCGGGGCTGGCGCCGTCCGACGTCGGCCTGGTGGTGGTGGCCACCTGCACGCCGGAGAAGGTTTTCCCCAGCACCGCCTGTCTGCTGCAGAACCGTCTGGGCATCGCCGGCGGTCCGGCCTTCGACGTGGTCGCCGCCTGTGCCGGCTTCATCTATGCGCTGTCGGTGGCCGACAGCCTGCTGCGCGGCGGCGTCGCCGACACCGCGCTGGTGGTCGGCACCGAAACCATGTCGCGCATCATCGACTGGCAGGACCGGCGCACCTGCATCCTGTTCGCCGACGGCGCTGGCGCCGTGGTGCTGCGGCGCGACCGGACGCCGGGCATCCTGTCCACGCACCTGCACGCCGACGGTAAATACAAAGACCTGCTGTGGGTGCCCGGCTGGGTGTCGGACGACTACGCCACGCTCGCCGAACATCCACCGCACATGGTGATGGAGGGCTCCGAGGTGTTCCGCGTGGCGGTGGAAAAACTCGGCGAGTCGGTGGAAGAGGCGCTGGCGGCCAACGGCCTCGACAAATCCGCCATCGACTGGCTGATCCCGCACCAGGCCAATCTGCGCATCATCGCCGCCATTGCCAGACGGTTGCGCCTGCCGATGGAGCAGGTGGTGCTCACCATCGCCGAACACGGCAACACCTCGGCCGCATCGGTGCCGCTGGCGCTCGACGTGGCGGTGCGCGATGGGCGCGTCAAGCCCGGTCAGACGCTGCTGCTCGAGGCCTTCGGCGGCGGCTTCGCCTGGGGTTCGGCGCTGCTGCGCTTCTGATTGCCCCGCCTTCCTCGCTGCGGATTTCGGACATGAGTTTGGCATTGGTATTTCCCGGACAGGGCTCGCAGTCGGTCGGCATGCTCACCGCGCTGGCGGGCGAGTTCCCGCAGGTCGAGCAGACCTTCGCCGAGGCGAGCGAAGCGCTCGGCTACGACCTGTGGCAGCTGGTGCAAAACGGCCCGGAGAGCGAGCTGCAGCTCACCGCCGTCACGCAGCCGGCCATGCTGACCGCCGGCGTCGCGGTGTGGCGGGTGTGGCAGGCCGCCGGCGGGCCGATGCCGGCCGTCATGGCCGGCCATAGCCTTGGCGAATACAGCGCGCTGGTGTGCGCAGGGGCGCTGCCGTTCGCGCAGGCCGTGCAACTGGTGCGCCAGCGCGGCGAGTACATGCAGCAGGCGGTGCCGCTCGGCACCGGTGCCATGGCCGCCGTGCTCGGGCTCGAGCGCGCCGCCGTCGAGGCCGCCTGCGCCGCCGCCTGCACTGCCGACGAGATCGTCGCGGTCGCCAACTACAACGCGCCGCTACAAAGCGTGGTCGCCGGCCACACCGCCGCGGTGGCGCGAGCCGGCAGCGCCGCCCAGGCGGCCGGTGCCAAGCGCGTGGTGACGCTGCCGGTCAGTGCCCCTTTCCATTGCAGCCTGATGCGCCCGGCGGCCGACGCGCTGGCGCCGGCGCTCGCCGCCGCGCACATCACCCCGCCGGCCATTCCCGTCATCAACAACGTGGATGTGGCGGCCGCCAGCGAGCCCGAGGCCATCCGCGATGCGCTGATCCGGCAAATCTACTCGCCGGTGCGCTGGGTGGAAGTCATCGAGGCGATGGCGGCGCGCGGCGTCACGCGGGTGGTCGAGTGCGGACCCGGCAAGGTGCTGGCGGGCCTCACCAAGCGTATTTGCAGCGAGCTCGACAGCCTGTTCGTGCAAGACCCGGCCAGTCTGCGCCAGGCGCTGGCGGCGTTGGCCTGAACATTTCGAGGAACGCAGCGATGGAGATTCGACTGGACGGCGAAGTCGCGCTGGTGACCGGCGCCAGCCGCGGCATCGGCCGGGCCATCGCGCTCGAGCTGGCGCGGGCCGGGGCGACGGTCGTCGGCACCGCCACCAGCGAGGCCGGCGCACGGCGCATCGGCGAGGAGCTGGCTGCCGCCGGCCTTTGCGGCAGCGGCATGGTGTTCAACGCCGCCGACCGGGAAGGCACCGCGGCGCTGGTCGACGCCATCAAGACCGCCCACGGCGCGGTGTCCATCCTGGTCAACAACGCCGGCATCACCCGCGACAACCTGCTGCTGCTGCTCAAGGACGAGGACTGGGACGTGGTGCTGGACACCAATCTCGGCGCGGCGTTTCGTCTGGCGCGTGCCTGCGCCCGCGGCATGACGCGCGCCCGCCGCGGACGGATCATCAACATCGGCTCGGTGGTCGGTGCCATGGGCAACGCAGGACAGGTAAACTACGCCGCCGCGAAGGCGGGCCTGGCCGGCTTCACCCGCGCCCTGGCGCGCGAACTGGCCAGCCGCACCATCACCGTGAACACGGTAGCACCGGGCTTCATCGAAACCGACATGACCGCCGCCCTGAATGCCGACCAGCGCGATGCGCTGCTGCAATCGGTGCCGCTGGCCCGCTTCGGCGAGCCACGGGAAGTGGCGGCGCTGGTCACGTATCTGGCCTCGCCGCTGGCGGGCTATATCACCGGCCAGACGCTTCACATCAACGGCGGCATGTACCTGGCCTGAGCAGGTCGTGCCGTTTCAGACCTTTTTGTTTTTCCCCTGGGAGGGTTAGTGAGCCATGAGCAGCATCGAAGAGCGCGTCAAGAAAATCGTCGTCGAGCAATTGGGCGTCAAAGAGGACGAGGTCACCAATGACTCGTCGTTCGTCGACGACCTGGGCGCCGACTCGCTGGACACGGTCGAGCTGGTGATGGCGCTCGAGGAAGAGTTCGAGTGCGAGATCGCCGACGAGGCCGCCGAGAAGATCACCACCGTCCAGGAAGCCATCGACTACGTCGAGAAGGAACTGGCCTCGCGCGGCAAGTGAGCTTGGCCGGCACATTCCACCGCGGGACGGCCAAAATTTGAGCAAGCGACGGGTCGTCATCACCGGGCTTGGCATGCTCAGTCCGCTCGGACTGGACGTGCCGACCTCCTGGGCCGGCATCCTGGCCGGCCGCAGCGGCATCGGGCCGATCACCGCATTCGATACCAGCGCGTTCAGCGTGCGCATCAGCGGTGCGGTCAAGGGTTTCGACGTGGGGCGCTACCTGTCCCCCAAAGAAGCCCGCAAGATGGACCCGTTCGTGCATTACGGCATTGCGGCAGCGGAGGAAGCGCTGCGCGATGCCGGGCTCGAGGTGACGCCCGACAATGCCGAGCGCATCGGCGTGGCGATCGGCTCCGGCATCGGCGGCCTGCCCGGCATCGAGGCCGGGCACCTCGACTACCTGAACGGTGGCCCGCGTCGCATCTCGCCGTTCTTCGTGCCGGGCAACATCATCAACATGGTGGCCGGCAACGTCTCGATTCGGTTCGGCCTGAAGGGCCCGAACCTGGCGGTGGTGACGGCCTGCGCGTCGGCCACGCACAGCATCGGCGACTCGGCGCGGCTGATCGAATACGGCGATGCCGACGTCATGTTGGCCGGCGGGGCCGAGATGGCCACCTCGCCCATGGGGCTTGGCGGCTTTGCCGCGGCGCGTGCGCTGTCCACCCGCAACGACGAGCCGGAGCGCGCCAGCCGCCCCTGGGACCGCGACCGCGACGGCTTCGTGCTGGCCGACGGCGCCGGCATCCTGGTGCTGGAAGAACTGGAACACGCCAAGCGGCGCGGTGCCCGCATCTACGCGGAGTTGCTCGGCTACGGCATGAGCGGCGACGCTCACCACATGACGCAGCCCGACGCCAGCGGCGACGGCGCCTACCGCTGCATGCGCCTGGCGCTGCACAACGCCCGCCTGGACCCGACCGACGTCCAATACGTCAACGCCCACGGCACCTCCACGCCGGCCGGCGACGTGGCCGAGACGGTGGCGATCCGCCGCGCCTTCGGTGCCCACGCCGACCGCCTGGCGGTCAGCTCCACCAAGTCCATGACCGGCCACTTGCTGGGCGCCGCCGGCGGCGTCGAGGCCATCTTCAGCGTGCTGGCATTGCGCGACCAGGTGGCCCCGCCGACCATCAACCTCGACCATCCGGGCGAGGGTTGCGACCTGGACTACGTGCCGCACAGCGCGCGGCCGATGCGGCTCGAGCGGGTGATCAGCAATTCCTTCGGTTTCGGCGGCACCAACGCCACGCTGGTGTTCGGCCGCCTGCGCTGAGTGTCCCGGCGCGCCTGCCCCATGCCGCGCCCCATGCCCCGTGTTGGTGTCATCACCGCGCGTCGCCTCGGCACCGCGCTGGCGCTGGCATGCTGCATCGTGGTGGCGACGCTCAGCTGGATCGGCCACCAGGCGGCGACGCCTTTGCAGCCGATCGGCGGCGACAGCGTCGAGGTCCTGCCCGGCCAGACCCTGGCCGGCGTCTTGAATGCGCTGTCCGCCGAGGGACGCCTCGCCCATCCGGGCGCCATCCGCGTATGGGCGCGCCTGACCGGCCGCGGCGATCGCATCGTCGCCGGTGAGTACGCCATCACCGCCACCACCACGCCGGCCCGGCTGCTGGCCGACTTTGCCGCCGGGCGGGTGCGCCAGTACGCCGTGCGTGTGCCGGAAGGGGCGACCTTTCGCGAAGCGCTGGCGGCACTGTGGGCCTCGCCGGTGCTCCGGGCCACGCTGGGTGGGGCCAGCGACGCCCAGATCATGGCGGCGTTGGGCTCACCGGGCCTGCCGGCCGAGGGTTGGTTCCTGCCGGACACCTATTTCGTCACCCGCGGACAGAGCGATCTGGACGTGTTGCGCCGCAGCCATGCCGCCATGCGGGCGCACCTCGACGCGCTGTGGCAACGGCGCGGGCCGGGTGCGCCCGCCGTCATGGGCGATGCCGTCACACTCGCCTCGCTGGTCGAGAAGGAAACCGGCCGCGACGACGAGCGCCCGCTGGTCGCCGCCGTGCTGCTGAACCGGCTGCGCCTGGGCATGCCGCTGCAGATCGACTCGACCGTCATCTATGGCCTTGGGGCGCACTTCGACGGCAACTTGCACCGCCGGGACCTGCGCACGCCCACGCCGCACAACACCTACACCCAGCGCGGGCTGCCGCCGACGCCGATCGCCTTGCCGAGCTTGGCATCATTGCGCGCCGTGCTGCACCCGGCGGCGGTCGATTATCTGTATTTCGTCGCCCGCGGCGACGGCAGTCATGTGTTTTCGAGCTCGCTCGACGAGCACAACCGGGCCGTCGACTGCTATCAGCGGCGACGCGCCGAGCGCTGCCGGTCGTGAACGAGGGGCGCTTCATCACGCTCGAGGGCTTGGAAGGCGCCGGCAAGACCAGCCGGGCCGGCGAGCTGAAGGCGTTTCTCGAACGGCGCGGCAAGCGTGTGCTGCTCACCCGCGAGCCCGGCGGCACGGCGCTCGGCGAGCGCCTGCGCGAGCTATTGCTGAGCCCGACCGCCGAGCCGATGGCGCCGCTGACCGAGCTGCTGCTGATGTTCGCCGCCCGCAGCGAGCACGTGATACAGGTCATCCTGCCGGCGCTCGCCGGCGGCCAGTGGGTGCTGTGCGACCGCTACGTGGATGCCAGCTACGCCTACCAGGGTGGCGGACGTGGCCTCGGCGAGGCGCCGGTGGCGGCGCTCGAGGCGCTGCTGCCGGCCCGCGCCCGCCCGGACCTGACCTTGCTGCTCGACCTGCCGGTCGAGATGGGCCTGGCGCGCGCCAAAGGTCGCGGCCCGGTGGATCGCTTCGAGCAAGAAACGCTCGCCTTTCACCAGCGCGTGCGCGACGCTTATCTCACGCGCGCCCGCCGCTGGCCACAGCGCTACCGCATCATCGACGCCAGCGCCGATCCCGAAACCGTGCGCGGCGCCATCGAGGCCGCCGTGGAACCGCTGTTGTGAACACGCCGCTGCCCTGGCATCAGGCCCAGTGGCGTGCCGTGCTCGGCGCCCATGCCGCAGGGCGCCTGCACCACGCCCTGCTGGCGGCGGGCCCGCCCGGCGTCGGCAAGGCGGCGTTTCTGGCCGCCCTGGCGGCTCGTCTGCTGTGCGAGTCGCCCCACGACGGACAACCGTGCGGCCACTGCCGTGGCTGCCGCCAGCACGCCGCCGGCAGCCACCCCGACTGCATCGTGTTGAGCCCGGATCACCTGAACCGGCCGGTGCTCAGCGCCTACCCCGGCCAGCGCTGCCAGTACGACACCGCGCGCAAGAAACCATCGACCGTGATCAACGTCGAGCAGGTGCGCGAGCTCGGCGAGCGCCTGCACGCCAGCGCGCACTACGGCGGCTACAAGCTGGCCGTGCTGCTGCCGGCCGATGCGCTGAACACGGCCGCTGCCAACGCGCTGCTCAAGCTGCTCGAGGAACCGCCCGACAACACGCTGTTCCTGCTGCTGTCGCAGCGCTTGACGCAGCTGCCGGCCACCGTGCGCAGCCGCTGCCAGGTGCTGCGGTTTCACACGCCAACACCGGCGCAGGCGCGCGCCGCGCTGGAACCGGGCGAGCACGCGCCGCTGGCGCTGGAGCTCGCCGGTGGCGCGCCGCTGCGGGCGAGCGAACTGCTGGCGCTCAACATCGGCGCGGTATGGCGGGCGGTGTGCGCCGGACTCGATGCCCTGCTCGGTGGTGAAACCGACCCGCTGCAGCTGGCGCGTGACTGGCTGAAGCTGCCGCAGGAGGCGCTCGACGCGGCCTTGTACGGCTGGCTGCGCCGGGCGCTGCGCCGCGCGGCCGGACTTGCCGGCGGCGAGCCGGTGCCGCTGGCGCGCCTGCACGCTTTCTGGCGCGAACTTGAGGATTTTCTTCGCCTGCGCGAGCATCCGCTGGTCAAGGAACTGGCCTTGCAGCGCCTGCTGTATACGCTGTGGACAGCGGGCGGCGCGCCGCGAATGCCGCCCCCTACTGCGACACCCCGGAGCCGTCATGGCGGATCACCCCTCACCTGAAACACCCACCGGCGTGCTGGCGGTCACCATTCGCGACAAGAACGCGCTGTATGCGTCGTACATGTCGTTCGTGAAGGGCGGCGGCCTGTTCATCCCCACCACGCGCGCGGTGCGGCTGGGCGACGAGCTGATCCTGCTGCTCACCCTGATGGACGAAACAGAGAAGATTCCGGTCGCCGGCAAGGTGGTGTGGATCACCCCGCGCGGCTCGCAAAACGGCAAGGTGGCCGGCGTCGGCGTGCAATTCGTCGACGACGAGAGCAGCCGCGTGGCGCGCAACAAGATCGAGACCTACCTCGCCGGCACGCTGGCCAGCGAGCGGCACACCCACACCATGTGAACATGCTGGTCGATTCGCACTGCCACCTGGACCTGATCGACCCCAGCCTCGAACGGGTCGCCGCTGTGCTGGCGCAGGCCGCGCAGGTCGGCGTGGGGCACATGCTGTGCGTGAGCGTGAGCCTGGCCAACGCGCCCGTGGTGCGCACGCTGGCGGCGCGCCATGCGCAGGTGTCGGCCTCGGTCGGCGTGCACCCGAACCACCTGGGTGACGACGAGCCGGACGTGGACGCGCTGGCCCGCCTGGCGGCCGATCCGCTGATCGTCGCCGTCGGCGAAACCGGCCTCGACTATCACTACGGCGCCGACCACGCGGCGCTGCAGCAGACGCGCTTTCGCAGCCACATCCGTGCCGCGCGCGAAGTGGGCAAGCCGCTCATCGTGCACATGCGCGAGGCCACCGACGACACGCTGCGCATCCTCGCCGAAGAGCGTGCGCAGGACATCGGCGGCGTGATGCACTGCTTCACCGAAGACTGGCCGACCGCGCAGCGGGCGCTCGAACTGGGCTTCCACATCTCGTTCTCGGGCATCGTCACCTTCAAGAGCGCCGAGCCGATCCGTGACGCCGCCCGCCGCGTGCCGGCCGAGCGCCTGCTGGTCGAGACCGACGCGCCGTATCTGGCGCCCGTGCCGCACCGTGGCAAGCAGAACCAGCCGGCCTACGTGCGCCAGGTGGCCGATTGCGTGGCGGCGCTGCGCGACCTGACGCCGGCCGAGCTGGACGCGCAGGTGACGGAAAACTTCTTCAAACTGTTCCCGCTGGCACGGCGTGGTGAGCCGGCTTGCGCGCCGCCAGCAGGTAGTTGACGTCCACCGAGCGGCGCAGGAAGGCGCGCCGCCGCAGCGGGTCGTAGCCCAGACCGCTCACGTCCACCACCTCGAGGCCGGCCGCCCGGCACAGGGCGCCGAGCTCGGCCGGACGCAGGAAGCGGGCGTAGTCGTGCGTGCCGCGCGGCAACAGGCGCAGCACGTACTCGGCCGCCAACACCGCCTGCAGGTAGGCTTTCGGCGTGCGGTTCAGGGTCGAGAAAAACGCCAAACCGCCCGGCGCCAGCAGGTCCGCGCAGGCGCGCACCAGACCGGCCGGGTCGGGCACGTGCTCGAGCAGTTCCATGCAGGTGACCACCTCGAAGCGGCCAGCCGCCTCGCGCGCCAGGTCCGCTGCCGCCACGGCGCGATAGTCGATCGCCAGCCCCTGCTCGGCGGCGTGTTCGCGCGCCACCGCCAGTGCCTCGGCGGCCAGGTCGATACCGGTCACGTTGGCCCCGGCGCGCGCCAGCGCCTCGCTCAGCACCCCGCCGCCGCAGCCGACGTCCACCGCCCGCGCACCGCGCAGGCGCACGTGACCGGCGATCCACGCCACACGCACCGGATTGATGTCGTGCAGCGTGCGCAGCGGGCCTGTCACGCTCCACCACTCGGCCGCGTGGGCGGCGAACTTGGCGGTCTCGGCCGGGTCGACGTTGGCATGCATGGTGGACTCCGTCACGCGTCGCTCGGCCCCAGCCGCGCGCGCACCAGGCCGGCCAGCGCATCCAGCCAGGCCGGGCTGTCGTTCAAACAGGCAATGTAGCGAAATTCACCGCCACCGGCGGCCTGAAACGCGTGCCGGCCGCCGATGGCGATCTCCTCCAGCGTCTCCAGGCAGTCGGCCACGAAACCGGGGCAGATCACGTCGGCGCGGCTCAGCTTCTGCTCGCCCCAGTCGCGCAGCACAGCGTCGGTGGCGGGCGTGAGCCAGCGCGCGCGCCCGAAGCGGGACTGGAAGGCGAGTTGCCAATGGTCGGCACCAAGACCGAGCGCCTGCGCCAGCGCCTGCGCCGTGCGCCGGCACTGCTCGGCATAGGGATCGCCGCGGTCGACGTTGCGCTGCGGCAGGCCGTGGAAGGACATCAACAGCCGCTCGCCGCGGCCGTGTGTGGCCCAATGCGCGCGCACGCTCGCCGCCAGCGCCCCGACGTAGCCGGGGTGATCGTGGAAATCGGCGACGAAATCGAGATGCGGCAAACGCATGGCGCGCCGCAGCGCGCCGGCCAGCGCATCGAACACCGCCCCCTGCGTGCTGGCGGACTGCTGCGGAAACAGCGGCAGCACCACGATCCGCTCACACCCGGCGAGCTCGCCTAGACCCTCCGCGAGCGCCGGCGCGCCATAAGTCATGGCGTACGCCACGCGCACGCCCTGCCCTGCCAGTCGCGCCGCCAGGCCCTGCGCCTGCCGGCGGGTGTTGACCAGCAGCGGCGAGCCCTCGGGCGTCCAGATGGAACGATACAAGCGCGCCGAGCGGCGCGGGCGGGTGTTCAGGATGATGCCGCGCAGGATCGGCTGCCACAGCAGCGCCGGCAGGTCGACCACCCGCCGGTCGCTCAGGAATTGCTTGAGGTATTGGCGCACCGCCGCCGCGGTGGGCGCGGCGGGACTGCCGAGATTGACCAGCAGCACGCCGGCACGATCACCCACGGGCGAGGCTCTGCGATCGGCCGGCGCTTGTGCGACCTCAGGCCGCCTGCTCCATCTCGGGCCGGTACTCGCCGCGGCAGGCGGCGCTGTTGAGCCGCGCCCGCTTGAGCAGCGCCCGCTGCCCGGCGGCGACGTTTTCCTTCTTGCCGCCCCAGGCCTTCAGTGCCGGCGCCTGCAGCGCGCGGCCATAGGAGAAGCTGAACACCCACGGATGCTGGACGCCCATGGCGTTGATGGCGTTCAGGTTTTCGGTAGCCTGCACGTCGCCCTGCCCACCGGACAAGAACATGATGCCCGGCACCGCCGCCGGCACGGTGCGCCGGAAACAGCGCACCGTGGCCTCGGCCACCTGCTGGGCGCTGGCCTGCACCGGACAGTCCTTGCCGGAAATGACCATGTTGGGCTTGAGCACCATCAGCTCCAGCACCACGCCCTCGGCCACCAGCGCGTCGAACACGGCGTGCTGCACCGCCTCGGTGACCTCGAAGCAGCGCTCGATGGTGTGGGCGCCGTCCATCAGCACCTCCGGCTCGACGATCGGCACCAGCCCGGACTGCTGGGTGATGGCGGCATAGCGCGCCAGGCCCTGGGCGTTGAGGCGAATGTTGCGCCACGACGGCAGCTGGTCGGTGATGCTGTACACGGCGCGCCATTTGGCGAAGCGCGCGCCGAGCTGGTAGTACTCCTCGTAGCGCTTGGCCAGGCCGTCGAGCCCCTCGGTCACCTTCTCGGCGCTGCCTGGCGCCATCGGCACCGTGCCTTTGTCAACCTTGATACCCGGCACGATGCCCTTGGCCTGCAGGATGCTCACCAGCGTGCGGCCGTCGTCGGTGCGCTGGCGGATGGTTTCGTCGTACAGGATGACGCCCGAGATGGCCTGCTCCAGGCCCTCGGTGGTGAACAGCATCTGCCGGTAATCACGGCGGTTGGCCTCGGTGGACTCCAGGCCGATGCTGTCGAAACGCTTTTTGATGGTGCCGCTGCTCTCGTCGGCC
Organism: Immundisolibacter sp.; assembly: GCF_028696615.1. Classification (GTDB taxonomy): domain Bacteria; phylum Pseudomonadota; class Gammaproteobacteria; order Immundisolibacterales; family Immundisolibacteraceae; genus Immundisolibacter. Next base: position 35,846 of record NZ_JAQVGQ010000003.1, read on the forward strand.
GCCAGCAGGCCCTTGCCGCGGGCGATCATGGCGCGGACCGTGGCTTCGAGTTCAGTGGTATTCATGGGAATGGACTCCTGAGACTGGCTGGACGGGCCTGGGCTGCATGCGCAGGCATGGT
>NZ_JAQVGQ010000110.1 GCF_028696615.1 Immundisolibacter sp.
CGCGTCAGCGGCACACCGCCGCCCTGCGCCGGGTGTCCGACCTGCAGGCGCGGTTGGCCGCCGCGCAGGCGCACCACCAGCGCATGCAGGCGCGGCATGCGGCCATCGACGAGGAGCTGGCGCAGCTCGATCGCCAGGCGGCGGGCGATGCCGCGGAACTTGCCGCCGCCCAGGCGGCGCGCGCGGCGGCCGCCGCCGAGCAGGCCGAGCTCGGCGGCCAGCGACAGCGCGGCGAGCTCGAGCGGCGCGAAGCGGAAGCCGCCGTGCGCACCGCCCGGGCCGCCCAGGAGGCGCTGCGCGAGCGCCTGCAGGGCCTGCGCATGCGCCTGCAGGCGGCGCAGACCGAGAGCACCACGCTCGAGAAAACCCTGGCCGGCTGGCAGGCGCAGCGCGAGGGCATTTCCGAGCGCGAGGCCACGCTGGCGGCCGAGCTCGAGGCGGCCGCAGCGCCGCTCGAGGCGCTGCAGGGCGACCTGCAAACCCGACTTGCAGCGCGCGAGCAGGCCGCAGCGCAGCTGGCCGCGGCCCGTGATGCGCAGGCGGCGGCCGACACCACACTGCGTGAGTGCGACCAGGCGCGGCTGCTGGCCGAGCGCCAGCTGCACGAGCGTCGCGGCCAGGCCGAAGCGCGCCGGCTGGAATTGACCGAACTCGAGGCGCGCGCCGCCGCCTTGGGCGAGCAGGCACAGGAATTCGACGTCGAGCCGCAGCGCCTGATCGACGACGCGCCGGCGGACAGCGACGAGGCGGCGCTCGAGCGGACCATCGAGGATCTGGCCCGGCGCATCGCGCGCCTGGGCGCCATCAACCTCGCGGCCATCGACGAGCAGCGGGAACTGGCCGAGCGCAAGACCTACCTGGACGCCCAGCACGCCGATCTGGCTGGCGCGCTCGACACCATGGAGCAGGCCATCCGGCGCATGGACCGTGAGACGCGCGGCCGCTTCAAGGACACCTTCGAGCGTGCCAACGCCGGCTTCATGGCCGGCTTTCCGCGCCTGTTCGGCGGCGGCGAGGCGCGCCTCGAACTGCTGGACGAGGACTTGCTCGAAACCGGCATCGGCATCGTGGCGCGCCCGCCCGGCAAGCGCAACAGCTCGATCCATCTGCTGTCCGGCGGCGAGAAGGCGCTGACCGCGATTGCGCTGGTGTTCGCGTTGTTCGAGCTGAGCCCGGCGCCGTTTTGCGTGCTGGACGAGGTCGACGCGCCGCTGGACGACCACAACGTCGGGCGTTTTTGCGCGCTGGTGCGCGAGATGTCGGCGCGGGTGCAGTTCATCGTCATCACCCACAACAAGACCACCATGCAGATGGCCGGCCAGCTCACCGGCGTCACCATGTCCGAGCCCGGCGTGTCGCGCCTGGTGGCGGTGGACGTGGACGAAGCGGTGGCGCTGGCAGGCGTTTGAGCGGCATCCAGGCGCCGTGTCCGTGGCAGCATGTGCGCCCGGCACACCGCGGCAGCGAGCCGAAAAATTCCACGGACGGCATTTTTCGGCATCCAAACAAGGACAACCTTCCATGGACCAGGCCGAGGCCAAGGCCCGCATCGACGCTCTGCGGCGCGAGATCGCCGAACACGATTACCGTTACTACGTGCTCGACGCGCCGAGCATCCCGGATGCCGAGTACGACCGCCTGATGCGCGAGCTGCTGGCGTTGGAGGCGCAGTTCCCGGAGCTGGTGACGCCCGACTCGCCCAGCCAGCGCGTCGGCGGGGCGCCGTCGGCGGCGTTCGCGCCGGTGCGGCACGAGGTGCCGATGCTGTCGCTCGCCAACGCCTTCGACGAGGGCGAGGTGCGCGATTTCGACCGCCGCGTGCGCGAGCTGTGCGGCGAGGCGGCGGTCGATTATCACTGCGAGCCGAAGTTCGATGGCCTCGCCATCAGCCTGAGGTACGAAGGCGGCGCGTTGGTGCAGGCCGCCACGCGCGGCGACGGCAGCACCGGCGAGGACGTGACAGCCAACGTGCGCACCATCGCCGCCATCCCGCTGCGCCTTCGCGGCGAGCCGCCGCCGCTGCTGGAAGTGCGCGGCGAGGTGTACATGCCGCGCGATGGCTTCGCGCGCCTGAATGCCGAGCAGGTGGCCCGCGGCGAGAAACCATTCGCCAACCCGCGCAACGCCGCCGCCGGCAGCCTGCGCCAGCTCGACCCACGCATCACCGCCGGCCGGCCGCTGCGGTTCTACGCCTACGGTCACGGCCGCGTCGACGGCGACCTGCCGGGGCGCCACAGCGAGCGCCTGGCGATGCTGCAGGGTTATGGCCTGCCGGTGTGTGGCCTGCGCCGGCTGGTGCCGGACATCGACGGCTGTCTTCGGTACTACGCCGAGCTCGGCCGCCGGCGGCCGACACTGCCCTACGACATCGACGGCGTGGTCTACAAGGTGGACCGCATCGACCTGCAGGAGCGCCTGGGCTACGTGTCGCGCGCGCCGCGCTGGGCGCTGGCGCACAAGTTTCCTGCCGAGGAGGCGGTGACCGTGGTCGAGAACATCGAGGTGCAGATCGGCCGCACCGGCGCGGTGACGCCGGTGGCGCGCCTGAAGCCGGTGTTCGTGGGCGGCGTCACCGTCACCAACGCCACGCTGCACAACGAGGACGAGCTGCGCCGCAAGGACGTACGCATCGGCGACAGCGTGGTGGTGCGCCGCGCCGGTGACGTGATTCCCGAAATCGTCGGCGTGGTGCCCGAGCGGCGACCTGCCGAGGCGCGGCCGTTCGAGATGCCCACGCGGTGCCCGGTGTGCGGCTCGGCCATCGTGCGCCTCGAAGGGGAGGCGGTGGCGCGCTGCAGCGGCGGGCTGTACTGCCCGGCCCAGCGCAAGGCGACGTTGGCGCATTTCGCCAGCCGCCGCGCCATGGACATCGACGGGCTCGGCGACAAGCTGATCGAGCAGCTGGTCGACCGCGGCCTGGTGCGCGACGTGTCAGACCTGTATCGGCTCGATGCGGCGACGCTGGCCGGACTCGAGCGCATGGGCGAGAAGTCGGCCGCCAAGCTCATCGCCGCCATCGAGGCCAGCAAGCGCACCACGCTGGCGCGCTTCATCTACGCGCTCGGCATACGCCACGTCGGCGAGGCGACGGCGGCGGCGCTGGCGGCGCATTTCGGTGATCTCGAACCGCTGATGCAGGCCGACGTCGATACCCTCACCGCGGTGCCGGACGTGGGGCCGGTGGTGGCGCAGAGCATCCGCAATTTTTTCGACCAGCCGCACAACCGCGAGGTGATCGGGCGCCTGCTCGCAGCCGGCGTGCGCTGGTCGCCGGTCGAGGCGCGCACCGGCGCGCGGCCGCTGGCCGGCAAGACGATCGTCATCACCGGCACCTTCTCGCGTCCGCGCGAGGAGCTGACCGCCGCCCTGCAGCGCCTGGGCGCCAAGGTCAGTGGCAGCGTGTCGAAGAAGACCTCGTTCGTGGCGGTGGGCGACAATCCCGGTAGCAAGGCCGACAAGGCGGCCGAGCTCGGCATTCCGACCCTGGACGAAGCCGCTTTGCTGGCCCTGCTGGGCGACCTGCCGCCCGGGGGTGCCTGACAATGCCACCCGGCGGGGCGCGGAACTCGGCCGCCACGTTGCCAGTCTCATGCCCGAGCACCCGCAATCGCGGCGTGCCGATTTCAACAACAAGGAGCCCTCATGACCGCCCTACGCGCGTTGTTTGCAGTGCTGGTCCTGTCGCTGCCGTGGCTGGGCAGCGCCCAGGCCGAGGTGCCGGAGTTCACCCGCTTGGTCAAGGAGGCGGGGCCGGCGGTGGTCAACATCTCCACCACCCAGAAGCTGCGCGATCGGGGCATGTATCCGGGCTTTCCGCTCGACCCCAATGACCCGATGAACGAGTTCTTCCGCCGCTTCTTCGGGCCGCCGCCGGGTGGGCAGCAGCAGGCGCGCTCGCTGGGCTCGGGGTTCATCATTTCCGCCGACGGCACGGTCCTGACCAACGCGCACGTGGTCAAGGACGCCGACGAGATTCTGGTCAAGCTGTCCGACCAGCGCGAAGAGCCGGCCGAGCTGGTGGGGCTCGACGAGCGCACCGACGTGGCGGTGCTGAGCATCAAGGCCAAGGGCCTGCCGGTGGTCAAGATCGGCGACTCGGACCGGCTCGAGGTGGGCGAGTGGGTGCTCGCCATCGGCTCGCCGTTCGGGCTCGAACACACCGCCACCGCCGGCATCGTCAGTGCGGTCGGCCGTACCCTGCCGAGCGATGCCTACGTGCCGTTCATCCAGACCGACGCGGCGGTCAATCCCGGCAACTCCGGCGGGCCGCTGTTCAACGCCAAAGGCGAGGTGATCGGCATCAACTCGCAGATTTACAGTCGCTCCGGTGGTTACATGGGGCTGTCGTTCGCCATTCCGATCAAGGTGGCGATGCGCGCCGCGGACCAGATTCAGAAAACCGGCCACGCCGCGCATGGTTATCTTGGCGTGACGGTGCAGCCGGTGACGCCCGAGCTGGCGCAGTCGTTCGGCATGGACAAGGCGCGCGGCGCGCTGGTGGCCGACGTGGCAGACGGCAGCCCGGCCGCCAAGGCGGGCCTGAAGGCCGGCGACGTGATCCTGAGCTTCGACGGCCAGGCGCTGGCCAATGCCGGCGAGCTGCCGCCGCTGGTCGGCAATTCCGACGTGGGCAAAAAGGCCACCCTGCGCGTGCTGCGCGACGGCAAGGAGCGCGACATCGAGGTGGTGATCGGTAAGCTGCCGGACACCGACCAGACCGCCGATGCGGGCGACCAGCCGGCGGCCAAGGCGAAGGGTGGCCGGCTCAAGCTGGCGGTGGTGGACCTCGACCCGGCGCAGCGCGAGCAGCTCGACGTGCCCAAGGGCGGTGTGCTGGTGGTGGCGGTGGGCGACGGTCCGGCGGCGCGGGCCGGTCTCGCGCGCGGTGACGTGATCCTGCGCATCGGCGACAGCGAGGTCAAGAACGTCGAACACTTCAAGACGCTGGTCGACAAGCTGCCGGCCGGGCGTCCGGTGCCGCTGCTGGTGCAGCGGCGCGGCAACCCGCTGTTTTTGGCCCTGACCGTGCCGAAGGAGTAACGCCATGGCGCGGTTGCTGGTGGTGTCTTTCCTGCCCAAGGGGCCGCTGTCGCGTACCCGGCGCCTGCTCGATGCCTGGCTGGCCAAGCGCCGGGCCGGCGAGCCGGCGCTGGCGGTGGACGAAGTCGACTTGGTGCACACGGAGTTGCCGCCGGTCGACGGGCCGGTGGCGCTGGCCAAGGGGGCGGTGGCGGCCGGATCGCATCTGGCGCCGACCCAGCAGCGGGCCTGGGAGGCGATCACGCCCTGGGCCGAGGAGTTTCTGGCCGCCGACGAGGTGGCGATCGCCGCGCCGATGTGGAATTTCAGCCTGCCGTACCCGGTCAAGCACTACCTGGACGTGGTGGTACAGCCGGGGCTGCTGTTCCGTTACACCGAACAGGGCTCGCACGGCCTGTGTGCCGGCAAGCCGCTGACGCTGGTCACCACCCGCGGCAACGTCTATGCCGATCTGCCGCAGGTGAATTTCCAGACCGCCTACCTGCGCTGGTTGTGCGAGTTCATCGACTGCCGTTATAGCGAGATCGTCGCCGAAGGCCTCGACGTGCGCGGTCCAGAGGCTGGCGAGAAAATCTTGAGCGAAGTCATCGCCCGGCTGTAGCCGGGCTCGCATGATGGCGCTCACGCCACCCCGCGGATGCGTTCCATGTTCCAGGACCGACAGGATGCCGCCCGTCAGCTGGCCAGTCGCCTTGCCCACCTGCGCGGCCAACATCCGTTGATTTTGGCGGTGCCGCGTGGGGCGGTGCCGATGGGTGCCATCCTTGCCGAGGCCCTGGATGGTGATCTCGACGTCGTGCTGGTGCGCAAGCTGGGAGCCCCCGGCAACCCCGAATACGCCATAGGCGCGGTCGACGAGGCCGGTCACGTGACCCTGAACCCCGACGTGGCGGGCCGGATTGACCCCGCCTACCTCGCCGCAGAGACGGCGCACCAGCTCGCCGTCATGACCGAGCGGCGGGCGCAATACGGCGCGCCGCGCATCGATCCGGCCGGCCGGGTGGTGGTAGTGGTCGACGATGGCGTGGCCACCGGCTCCACGCTCATCGCGGCGCTGCAGGCCGTGCGCGCCAGAAAGCCGGCCCGGTTGGTGGTGGCGGTGGGCGTGGCGCCGCCGGATGCCGTGCGGCGGCTCAAGGCATACGCCGACGAGGTGGTGAGCGTGCTGGTGCCGGACGACTTCTATGCCGTGGGGCAGTTCTATCGCGATTTCGGGCAGGTCGAGGACGACGAGGTCACGGCGCTGCTCGGCGCCGGGCGCAAGCGAAGCCCGGCCTGAGCGCTTGTGAATTTTTCAAGGTCGTCGGTCGGCCAGGGATGGCCGGACGCGAATCGCGCTCGATTCGCGTGAGCGCGTCCGGGCGTGCAGCGGACGGGCGACGCAGGAAATGCGCAGGACGCGCAATTCTTCACAAACCCCGAGACGGCATTTTCAAGACGCGGGCACGCGACGACCGTCGGTGTTCTCCGGCCACCGGCGGGCCATGATCATTCCGGCGGGCGGTGACCGATCTGCGCCAGGATTTGCGCCGTGTGTTCCCCGAGCCGGGGCGGCGGGCGGCGCACTTTCCCCGGCGTGCGGCCAAGATGCAGCGGAATGCCCGGCACCATGAGCGGACCGTGCGCGCCGTGCTCGACCGGCACGAACAGGCCGTTGTGTCGCAGCTGCGGGTCGGCCACCACGGCCGGGTAGTCGTTGACCGGCGCCGCCACCACGTCGGCGCCGGCCAGGCGCGCCATCAGATCGGCGCGCGGATGGCGGGCACAGCGGGCGGCGATTTCGGCGTCCAGCGCGTCGCGGTGTGTCATGCGATCGGCGGCGCTCGCAAAACGCGGGTCCGTGGCCAGTTCCGGGGCGTCCAGAGCCCGGCACAGGTTGCGGTAGAACTTGTCATTGAAGGCGGCCAGGTGCACCTCGCCGCCGTCGGCGCAGCGGTAACTGTTGTACGGCGCGTAGAACGGGCTGCGGTTGCCGACCCGCGGTGGCGGCTGCCCGGTCAGCAGGTACTCGCCGAGCTGCACGCCCTGCAGATGCACCACGCCGTCGATCAGCGCCACCTCGGCCGCCTGGCCCCAACCGTCGCGGGCGCGCGCCCACAGCGCCAGCATGGCCGTGTAGGCCACCAGCGTGGCGGCGGTCACGTCCGCCACCGCCGCGCCAGCCTTCAGTGCCGGGCCGTCCGGCTCGCCGGTGGCGGCCATGAGGCCGGCCAGCGCCTGCGCGGACGGGTCGATGCCCGGCCGCCCGGCGTAGGGGCCGTGATCGCCGTAGGTGCTGACCGTGACCAGGATGGTATCCGGTCGCACGGCAGCGAGCGCGGCGTAGTCGAGACCAAGCTTCTCGCGCGCCGGGCTGCGCACGTTGTGGATCACCACGTCCGCGGTCGCCACCAGCCGGCGCAGCACGTCCTGCCCGTCCGGGGTGGCGAGATCGAGCACCATGCCGCGCTTGTTGCGGTTGACGCCTAGATAGAGGCCGCTGTCGTCGCCGCGGCGCGGGCCGACGCGGCGGCCTTCCTCGCCGCCGGGCGGCTCGATCTTGATCACGTCGGCGCCCATGTCGCCGAGCAGCGTGGCGCCGAGCGGCGCCGCCACCAGGCTGCCCAGATCGAGCACGCGGATGCCGGTCAACGGCATGATCGATGCCCCGGCCGTTTCAGCGCGCGACGACCTGGATGGCGTCCTCCGGGCAGGCCGCCACGCAGCGCAGGCAGTGCCGGCAGTCCTGCTCGTGGTCGGCAAACGCCTGCCGGCGGCCGTGCACGCGCACCTTCAGACGTGGCAGAAAGCCCTTCACGTGGGTCTCGAATTCCTCGTCCGTGAGGCGGCGGATGCTGAACACGCCCTCCGGGCACACCTGCGCGCATTTTTCCTTGCCCTCGCAGCGGTTGCGATCGATCAGCACCCGCCACTTGCCGGCGACCGGTTCACATTGCTCGAGTGCGCTGTTCAAGGTCATGGGCGTGTGCTCCTGGGGATGGTTGGGGATGGTCGGCAGGCAACTCCAGCGCTGCAATGGAACCGCGCCGGCACCGCGGCCGACGCAGGTGTCGCCGGCGTGGCGAGGATAACGGACGTTCGGGCGCGGGTGTGGCGCCGGCTACAGGCGGATATGCACCCAGCGGCCCTGCCGCCACTGGTGCCGGAATACGCCAAGCTGCGTGAGCCGATAAACCTCCTGCGCGATCCAGATGCCGAGCAGGCCAAGGCCCGCCACCGGGCCGACCAGATACGCCGCCGGCGTGAACAGGAACCACTGCGTCAGCACGCTGACGCGCATCACCCGCCGGCCCTCACCGGCGCTCATCAGCACCTGCATGTAGACGCGCTTGACGCCCTCGAGCACCACCGCCAAACCGGCAATGCGCATCGGCCAGCGCGCCAGCGCCACCGTGTCCGGGTTGTGCAGGAACACCCCCAGAATCAGGTCCGGCGCCAGCAGCATGGGCGCGCCGAGCAGTCCGAGTCCGACCAGGCCGATGCGCAGCGCGTCGCGCGTCCAGCGCCGCGCCTCGACAGGATCACC
>NZ_JAQVGQ010000111.1 GCF_028696615.1 Immundisolibacter sp.
GGATGCGCGGCGTGGTGGTCGCGTTCTTGTGCAGCTTGATGTTCATCCCAGGACCTCACGCAGCGCCTCGTGGGCAGTCAGTAAACCACCACGGGTACCGAGAAGGGAAACGTCCGGGATGCGACATCTAGCGAAAGCTATCCGTAGTTCATGGGCTTTGTGCGGCGCGTGGGGCGCCGGCCGTTTTGCGCGGCGCGCTGCTTTCCTTCCTTGGTGCGTGGGCCGGTGCTCAGCCCGCCGTGGAAGCGGCAGCGGCCGGACTCATACAGGTCGGTGCGCTTGCACGGTGTGCCGGCGCGCGTCTTGGCGCCGCACGTGAGGCCGCGCAGGTCATCGGGCAGTCGCGGATAGTCTGGGGGCTTGGGCTCGGCTGGTCGTGGCCCTTTGAAACCACCCTCTGCCCATTCAAGAAAAGCCATGTGGTGAAGCCGTTGGCGTCGCCAGTAGTCGTCTGCGAGGCGCCGGTGTTCCACGGAATGGGCACGCCAGCGGCGGCGGCGGGAAATGTCGTTCATGCCGGGTGATCCTTCCATGTCGCATCACGTTCCGTGGTGTTGTCGCAGCGTTTCTGCTTAACCTCGATCCTCCGGCCGCACGACCCGCCGTGTGATCGTGATCTCGACGGGCTTGTCGCCGCCCTGGATCGTATGACGCTCGCGGTACTTCTCAGGGCGACGGGCTTTCAGCAGGAAGATCAGCAGCGTGTCGCTGCCAGTGATCGCCCGCTTCAGAGCGATCTCCTCCAGTTCGTCGGTGCCGGCCTCGATAGCGTCATCAGCCCGCGCGGCGAAAGCCGGATCGGCCGCCCGCCACGCGTAGTACGTGCTGCGATGTATTCGTTCGGCCTGACACGCCGCCATGACTGTTCCACCGGCGCGCAGCACGGCCAGCAGCCGCGCACCTTTTTTAAGTGTCGGATCTGTCGTTCTCAAGGCTGGTACCCCGTCAACTTGGCCATCTCGGCGCGCAGGAACGCGCCGGCATCGGCCAGCGCTTGCGGTGAGCGCTGTGCCCAGCGGCAAAATTCGGCGATGTCGGCGTGGCTCCACTCAAAGTACGTGCTCACCCGCTTGAGCGCGTCGGTCAGCTCTGCGGGCCAAGGCAGCACAGGCGGCGGCATCGGTGCCGCCTTGCCGCCGGACACGTTCCGCCAACGGGTGACGCCAGCCGGGGCCGGGGTGCAGCCCTCGCAGTGCCAGCCGTCGGCGGCGTGCCAGTAGCTGCCGCAGGCGCAGGTGGGGCAGGGTTTCGCAGGGTTTCGCAGCCCGTCCCCCTGCGAATCCTGCGAATCGTGCGAAAACCCGCATGGTTGCGCGCTTTCAGCGTTTGCGAACGGTTGCGAATCTTGCGAATGGCTCACGTCATCGGCTGCCGATTCGCAACCATTCGCAGCCATTCGCAAACCCACAAACGTAGTGCTGGCGCTGCTATTCGCAGGATTCGCAGCTTTCGCAGGGGCGCCGGGTTCAAGCAGGTCGCGTAGCAGGTCACTTGCCCGCATGGTTCACCCCCAAGGCGACGATCTCGCCGGCAGCGATGGCCACCAACCCGGCAGCTTCCAGGCGTTCGATGGCGGCATTACGGCGCGCGGCGGATCGCAGGCTGGCTGGCCCAAGGCGCGGAATGTCCCTGATCGCCGACGGCTCGCCGCGATCGACCAGCCACGTGTACAGCGTCAGCGCCCAGGCAGGCGCCGGATCGGCCCGACCGTCGCGCGCGGCTTGCCAGGCGTCCACACTCGCCGTCACCACCTGCGCGCCATTGCGGGCGGTGGTGGCGTCGATCGTGCCGGCACCGGCCCATACCGTCAGCACACCGGCCACGCGACATAGCAACTCGGTTGCCCGCAGCGCCCACGGCCGCACCTCGCGCAGCCCACCGCGGCGCGCTTCCACTTCCATCCGCTCGAAGAAGCCGGCCACGAATGTGGCGGCCGCGGCGTCAAGCTCGACGGTCGGCAGGTCGCCGCAGTCATCGGGCGCTGGCGTTTCCAGTAGCTCGCGGCAACGGCGCCAGTACGCGCCAACGGTCGGGCAGGTGTCGGCGCGCCAAGGCCGGTGCACGCGCGGTTCTAGTGGTGGCGGCCACGCCAGCAGGAAGCGGGGCCAAAAACCGATGCCGGCCAGCGCCTCGTCATCGAGCGTGTCGCCCAGCGCCGCGGGCTGTACCAGCAGGTGCGCCGAAAGCCGCACGCCGTAGCGCTCGGTGCGGCCCTCGCCGGCCCGCACAACCGACAGGTGACCGCGGTCAAACAGACCACACAGTACAGCGGCGGTCTTCATCCGGTTTTCAGCGCTCATCGCGTGGCCGGCCAGGATTTGCCCGGCCTCGGTGCTGAACACGCCCTGCGCAGCCGAGCCTTCCTTGAAAGATCGGCGCAGACCTTCGGCCGTGATGTCGGACGCAAGCAGCCAGTGATCGTTTGATCCGGCGCGGTGCTGCGCGCGCTGCCAATCGTGGACCGCAGCCAGCGCCGGCCGGTCGGCCGCGTCCTTGCCATCGCCGGACATGGCCACGGTGATGCCGTACAGCCCCAGCGGCTTGATTGCGCCGTCAAGGCTGCGCACGTTCGCCACGCGGGCAGCCAGCAGCGCCGCCACCGATAGCACCGACTGACCGGCTATCGCAGGCCGTACCTGCGCGCCCTCGGCGATCGCCTGCGCCACCTCGGCCAGCGGGCCAAGGGCGGCCAGCGGGTAGGCATCTTCTGCAGGCTCCGGCTCGGCCAACAGCAGCCCGCGGGCGCGCTCGATGGCAGCCTTGGGCGGCAGTGTCTCAGGTGCTGGCCAGTTTTCGGCGGGTGCCAAATCCCGCGTCTTGACCGGCGAATGTCGCCGCGACAGGCGCGCGACCACTAGGTCCGCGCGTTCTTCGAGCGTGGCGCTCATCAGCGCACCCCCAGCGTCGCCACGGCGTCGGCGAGCCGATCAGCGGCAAGGCCGGCGCGCTCGGCGTCTTCGGCGGAAACTGGCCTTCCGGCGGCGGTGTCAGCGGCGACGATAGCCGCGATCGCGGCTTCGTGCTGTAGAAGTAGCCACACGTCGCTACGACTCCACCGGCTGTGCGCGTGGACCGGCCCGGCATAGTGCTCGGCGGGGCGCTCCGGGTACAGGTCGCGCAGTTCGAGGCCAGCGGCGTGAACGATCTCGGCAGCCGCGCAGCCGGCGAAGCAGTGCAGCAGCGCGCGGTGGTCGTCGGTCTGGCGAATCGAAAGTGACGGGCGCCGGTCATTGTGCGCTGGACACCTCGCGATCCACCGGTCGGCGCCGGTCTGTTTCACGCATTCGAGACGGCTCAGCAGCCGGTCGACCGGATCGTGGACGGTGCGCGCGAGCGCGGCGCTCACTCGGCACCCCCGTCGGTTAACTCGCGTAGCCATGCGCGGATATCGCCGAGTTGCCATCGCGTGCAACGCGGGGCTTTCAGTGCGGGCTTTGGCGCACGGCCAGCGGCCATTTCTGCGTAGAACTTCGATCGACCGTATGGACCCATGGCGATCACGGCATCAATGCCGACCATCGCATCGTCCGGCAGGCTCGATAAGTCAAACTTTTGGGGTCGCAGCATTTGTCCGCTCCGATAAAAGCACCGCGTTGTAGCGGCCTGCGGACAATTGGATTACATGCGATTTCCAATTTCCGTCGAAAAACTACTCGCTGTCGTCGCGTAGAGCGTCGAGTTCCTGCGGTGACAAGAAAACCTCGACGCCGAAGGGTGGGGCAATCGCGTCGAGAGCGTCGCTTGCACCATCGCGAGGGTTGCTAACCGGGCTGCCGCAATATCGCCTCAGGATTTCCCACACATCATTGGCCGCACCAGCGGCGAGCTTGTCCACGCTGGTCTCCGCCGCTTCTGGGTCAGAAAACTGCCAATGCCAACTCCTGACGCCAAACGTGCTTTCCCAGCGCGCCTCAAGGCGAGTTCGCAACTGTCGGAAGGCATTCTTGGCTGGCCGCCCCGGCCCGACGGCGGACGCATCGAAGTGCCCCGTGCGTGGCGTGATCTCCGCATCCATCAACATCAGCTTGGCGAACATCCGGATGTGGTTGTTGGTCTGCAATATTCGCTGGCCGTAGCGCTTTCGCATCGCATCACCACACGCCGGATTGCGCGCGGCGGGCGGTTGCAGAATTTCCCCGGTGTCCTCATCGATGGGAAGCACGACCCCAAGTTCTTCGGCTACCGACTTGATTCTTTCTGCTTGCTTGTTCGTCAGCCTGGAACGCTTGATCTTCTCGACACCCGCACGGAGAACCAGGACGCGAAATTGATATTCACCGATGATCGCGGCAATTGCGGCCTCCGCGTCGGCTCGTTTTGCGGTGTTCGCGTCCGGATCAGTGGCGGGTACTGTCATGGGGGCGGCTCGGGCTGACATCCGTGACGTGTTCCGGTCGGCCAAGGTGTCCGGTTTTTCGCCCACGTCGGGTTGGGCGCGGCAGTTTAGGTCACCCGCTCACGTGCGAATGCACGTCCCAGCACATGCAAGGTCGGGTTGCCCATGCTCGACAGCGCCCGGGCGCAATGCCGGCGCGCTCGGCAACCTGCCGAAGCGCGGACAGCAGGGCATCTGCCGCCGGGCTGGTCGCGTTCCTCCAGGGCGGCGGTGATGTACTGCGCGGCTAGCGCCGGGTCTTGGCGCGGCAGATCGACAACGGTGTCATCGTGCGGGCGGTATTTCATGTGCGTTCCTGCCAGTCGGTGCAGTGCACTACGCGTTATAGAACTGGCGCTGCGCTCACCGGCGCCGGATCGGCACCACCAGGCCACCGGCGCGCAGGCCGTCCAAGTAGTCGGCCCAAGCTTGCATCATGCGGCGGCGCTCCAGCAGCAGGTCGGCGCGGTTGTAGGCGCCTGCAACCTTGTTGCGCTCGGCGTGGGCAAGCTGGCGTTCGATGACCATCGGCGGGAAGCCTTGCTCGTGTAGCAGGGTGCTCGCCATGGCCCGGAAGCCGTGGCCGGTCATGGTGTCCTTGTCGTAACCCAGGCGGCGTAGGGCGGCGTTGACGGTGTTCTCGCTCATCGGCCGCTCACGGGTGCGCTCGCACGGGAATAGGTAGCGCCCAGCGCCAGTCAGCGGGCGCAGGGCGTCGAGCACGTCGAGTGCCTGCCGGCTCAGCGGCACGATATGCGCCGCGTCGACTTTCATCTTGTGGCCCGGTATGCGCCAGGTGTCGCCGTCAAACTCGGTCCACTCGGCGTGCCGCAACTCTCCGGGCCTGACGAACGTCAGCGCCGCGAACTGCATCGCAAAACGCGTGACGGGGACTCCCTGATAGCCGTCTATCGCCCGCAGCAACCCGCCCACGGCGGCCGGGTCCGTCAGAGCGGCGTGATTGCGCACCGGCTTGGGCGGCAGCAGGTCGCGCAGGGCCACGTCGGCGGCTGGGTTGCGCGCGGCTAGGCCGTGCACCACGGCAAAGCGGAAGATGCGCGAACAAAGCGAGTAAGCGCGCCCGGCGGTCTCGCGCAGATCGCCGCGGCTGTGCACGCTGCGCACCGCGCGCACCACGTCGGCGGCGGTGATCTCATCCGCCGCCATATGCCCCAGGTGCGGCGCTAGGTGTGACAGCAGGAACCGGTGCTTCCCGGCAGTGACCGGCTTGCAACTGCCGGCGGTATCGGCAAGCCAGCGCTCTGCCAGTGCCGCGAAGGTGTCGGCGGTCTTGGCGCGGGCGCGCGCGGCGGCCGGATCGGTGCCTTGCGCGAGCAGGCGCCGCGCTTCGGCAGCTTTGGCGCGGGCATCCTTGAGACTGACGGCGGGATAGGCGCCAAAGGCCAGTCCCTTTTCCTTGCCGCCGTGGCGGTACTTAAGGCGCCACAGCTTGCCGCCGGCTGGCGACACCAGCAGGAAGAGACCGTCGCCGTCGTACAGCTTGAACGGTTTGTCCGCCGGCTTGGCCGCGCGAATTGTGGTGTCTGTCAGCTTGCCGCTCGCCATCAAATACCCCCAGGAGCCCGCAATACCCCCAAGAGTGCCCCCAATATTCCCCGGCTGCAAGCGGTTTCATGCGGACGGTTACGGACGGGAATTCCTACTAATTATCTTAAAAACTGGAACTTAGCGAATGGTTGCGGACATATGCGGAATGGGTGATGGTGCCCGGAGCCGGAATCGAACCGGCACGGCCGCGAGGCCGAGGGATTTTAAGTCCCTTGCGTCTACCTGTTTCGCCATCCGGGCGGCGCTGGTCGGCGCGCATGGTAACGCCGCGGTGCGGGCGTCGCTGGCCTGGTGTCGGGCCTGGCCCGATAATCGCCGCCGTCATGTCTACGCCACTCGACATTCTCGTCAGCGTTTTCGGTTACCACGCCTTCCGCAGCCAGCAGGCGGCGATCATTGATCACGTGGTCGGTGGCGGCGACGCGCTGGTGATCATGCCGACCGGCGGCGGCAAGTCGCTGTGCTATCAGGTGCCGGCGCTGGTGCGCGGCGGCGTGGGCGTGGTGGTGTCGCCGCTGATCGCGCTGATGGACGATCAGGTGGCGGCGCTGCGCGAGCTGGGCGTGGCCGCGGCGGCGCTGCACTCGGGCCTGCCGGCCGGCGAGGCGGCGGCCATCGAACGCGAGCTGCTCGCCGGGCGGCTGAAGGTGGTCTACATGGCGCCGGAGCGGCTGGTTGGCGAGCGCACGCTGGAACTGCTGTCGCGCGTGCCGCTGGCATTGATCGCCATCGACGAGGCGCACTGCGTGTCGCAGTGGGGGCACGACTTCCGGCCGGAGTATCTCGGCCTTGGCGTGCTCGGCGAGCGCTTCCCCGGCGTGCCGCGGCTGGCGCTGACCGCCACCGCCGACGGGCCGACGCAGCGCGACATCGTGAGCCGCCTGCGCCTTGCGGACGCGGCGCTGTTCACGGCGAGTTTCGATCGCCCCAACATCCGCTACCACATCCGCCAGGGCGAGGGCCTGCGCGAGCAGTTGCTGGCGTTTCTGGACGCGCACCACCGCACCGACAGCGGCATCGTCTACTGCCCGACGCGCCGGCGGGTGGAGGAGACCGCGGAGTGGCTCGCGCGCCACGGCCGCCCGTCGCTGATCTACCACGCCGGCCTGCCGGCCGACACGCGCACGGCGAATCAGCGCCGCTTCCTGCGCGAGGACGGCCTCACCATGGTGGCGACGGTGGCTTTCGGCATGGGCATCGACAAGCCGGACGTGCGCTTCGTGGCGCATCTTGGGCTGCCGAAGAACATCGAGGGCTATTACCAAGAGACCGGCCGTGCCGGGCGCGACGGCCTGCCGGCCAACGCCTGGCTCGGTTACAGCCTGGCGGACGTGGTCGGCACGCGCCAGTTGCTGGCGGCAAGCGATGCGCCCGAAGAGCGCCGCCGCGTCGAGCAGGCCAAGTTCAGCGCGCTGCTGGGCCTGGCCGAGAGCACCGGCTGCCGGCGCCAGGCGCTGCTGGCCTACTTCGGCGAGCAACTCCCGGCGCCCTGCGGCAACTGCGACAACTGTCTCGACCCGCCCGCCACTTTCGACGCCACCGAGGCGGCGCAGCTCGCGCTGTCCTGCGTCTACCGCACCGGGCAGCGCTTCGGCGTCGGGTACTTGATCGAGGTGCTGCGCGGCGGGGATGATCCGCGCATCGCGAGCCTCGGCCACGACCGGCTCGCTCTGTTTGGCCGCGGACAGGAGCGCTCGGCGGCGCAGTGGCGCTCGCTGTTCCGCCAGCTCGCGGCGCGCGGCCTGGTGAGCGTGGACATCGACGGCCACGGCGGCCTGCGCCTCACCGATGCCGCGCGGCCGGTGCTGCGCGGCGAGCAGCGCCTGCATCTGCGCGAGGAGAACGGCACTCGTGAGCGGCGCCGGCGCAAAGGCGGTGCGACACCGGTGCTGGCGAGCGCCGAGCAGGCGTTGTTCGAGGCGCTGCGCGCCGAACGCCGGCGGCTGGCGGACGCCCACGGCGTGCCGGCCTACGTGATCTTTCACGACGCGACGCTCGCGCAGATGGCCGCCGAGCGGCCGCGGACGCTGGCGGAACTCGCGCAGATCAACGGTGTCGGCGCCGCCAAGCTCGAGCGCTACGGGGCGGAGTTTCTGGCGGTGATTGCTCGGGCGGAGTAGCCCGGGCCGATACCGGCTGCGAACGGCGGCCTCAGCCGCCGGTCATCGACATGAAGCGGATGACTTTTTCCGGCTTCTCGCGGAACTCGTGCCGCTCGGGCTTCAGACCGATCGCGGTGCGGATGGCCGCTTCGAGCTCGGCGTCGCTGGCGCCACCGCGCAGCAGCGGGCGCAGCGCGTAGCTGTGGTCCTGACCCAGGCACATGTACAGCGTGCCGTCGGCGGCCAGGCGCACGCGGTTGCAGGTCTCGCAGAAGTGCTGCGAGATGGGCGTGATGAAGCCGATGCGCGTGTGGCGGTCGGCGACCCGGTAATAGCGCGCTGGCCCGCCGCCGGGTGCGATGTCCGGGATCAGCGTAAAGCGCTCGGCCAGGCGCCGGCGCGCGGTTCGCAGGTCGAGAGAGCGCCCGCTGGCACTGCGGCCGGTGTCACCCATCGGCATGGGCTC
>NZ_JAQVGQ010000112.1 GCF_028696615.1 Immundisolibacter sp.
CTGATCGTGCTGCTGATCTTCCTGATGGTGACCACCAGCTTCAGCCGCCTGGGTCAGCTCGAGGTGGACCTGCCGCAGGCGGCCAGTGACGCCGCTGCACCGACCGACAACGCCATCGAGCTGGCCATCGCTGCCGACGGCAAGTGCACGCTGGGTGCGCAAACCGTCGCCGCCGGCGACATCGCCGGCCTCGCCGCCGCCCTGCGCGCGGCGGCCGGTGGGCGCAAAGATGCCGTGCTGGTGCTGTCGGTCGACCGGCTGACGGCGCACGAGCACGTCATCGCCGCCATGCAGGCGGCGCGCGAGGCGGGTATCGAGAGCCTCACGTTTGCCGTCGAGACGGCGGGCGCCACGCCGTGAAAGGCGCCGTCGAACGCGCCGCGCGCTGGCAGATCTACGCCCGCCTGCTCGGCTATGCCCGGCCGCACTGGCGGGTGTTCGTGCTGGCGCTGCTGGGCATGATCGGCGGCGCGGCCACGGATCCCGCGTTTGCGGCGCTGATGAAGCCGATGCTCGACGGCAGTTTCGTCGAGCGCGATCCGCAGACCATCCGCTGGCTGCCGGTGGTGATGGTGGGTCTGTTCGTGCTGCGCATGGTGTGCAGCTTCGTGGCCGATTTCGGCATGAACTGGGTGGCGCGGCGCGTCATCAAGGACCTGCGCATGGCCATGTTCGATCACCTGCTGCGCCTGCCGGCGAGCTTCTACGACCGCCAGGCGGCCGGCGCGCTGATCTCCAAGATCACCTACGACGTCGAGATGGTGGCCGGCGCCACCAGCGATGCGCTGACCACGCTGCTGAAGGACACCGTGGCCGTGCTCGGCCTGCTCGGCTGGATGTTTTATCTGAACTGGAAACTGGCGCTGATCTTCATGGTGGTCGGCCCCGGCATGGCGGCCGCGATCGGCGCGGTGTCGCGGCGCTTTCGGCGCCTGAGCGGGCACATCCAGGCCTCGATGGGCAACATCACCAGCGCCGCCGGCGAGGTGGTGGAAGGTCACCTGGTGACCAAGTTGTTCAACGGCCAGGCCGGCGAGTCGGCCGCCTTCGACCGTCTGTCCGAGCGCAACCGGCGCCTGCACATGCGTTGGGTATCCGTGGACGCGCTCGGCAACGGCCTGGTGCAGCTGCTGATCGCACTGACCATGGCCGGCATCCTGTACGCGGCCACCACGTTCGCCAGCACCGAGCGCACCACGGTGGGTGGTTTTACGTCGTTCATCGTGGCGGTGACCATGCTGCAGGCGCCGGTCAAGCGCCTGACCAAGGTGAACGGCGTGCTGCAGAAGGGCATCACCGCCGCGCGCAGCGTGTTCGGGCTGATCGACGAGCAGACCGAGGCCGACACCGGCACGCGCGTGATCGGCCGCGCCCGCGGCGAGGTCGAGTATCAGAACGTCGAGTTTCGCTACAGCAGCAGTTCCGCACCGGTGCTACGCGGGGTGTCGCTGCACGCCGCGCCCGGCCAGCGGGTGGCGCTGGTCGGCCGTTCGGGCTCCGGCAAGACCAGCCTGGTGAACCTGTTGCCGCGGTTTTACGAGCCGACCGCCGGGCGCATCCTGCTCGATGGCATCGACATCAGGGAGCTCACGCTGGCCTCGCTGCGTGAGCAGATCTCGCTGGTCAGCCAGCAGGTGGTGCTGTTCAACGATACGGTGGCCAACAACATCGCCTATGGCCGCCGCGGCGCGGTGAGCGAGGCGGACATCGTCCGCGCCGCCGAACAGGCGTATGCGATGGATTTCATCCGCGCCCTGCCACAGGGTCTGGACAGCCTGATCGGTGACAACGGCGTGCTGCTGTCGGGCGGGCAGCGCCAGCGCATCGCCATTGCCCGGGCGCTGCTCAAGGACGCGCCGATTCTGATCCTGGACGAGGCCACCTCGGCGCTGGACACCGAATCCGAGCGCCACATCCAGGCGGCGCTCGATGCCCTGATGCGCCACCGCACCACGCTGGTGATCGCCCACCGCCTGTCGACCATCGAGAACGCCGACCTGATTCTGGTGATGCAGGACGGGCGCATCGTCGAGCGCGGCACGCACGCGGAACTGCTGCGCCTTGGCGGCGCCTACGCGCGCCTGCACCGGCTGCAGTTTCGCGATCAGGCGGTGGCGGTGTGAGTGATTTCCGCGCTACGCCTGCGACGGGCGTAGCGCGGAAACAAAAAATCAATGCAGCACCGTGTCCTCGTCGACCACCACGGTCGGCGTGGGCGAGGCGTGGTGCAGGATCATGCGCCAGCCGGTCGGCGTGTGGCGGTAGATGTTGGTGGCCACCACCGGCGGCTGCTGGTCGTCGTCCTCGCCACGCAGGGTGAGCTGCTCGTGCACCACGTGCGTGGCGAGATCCCCGTCCTGTCGCCGCAGCACCGGCACGGTGCTGACGGTCAGGTGCGGGCCGGTGGCGAACATGCGCCGCCAGGCGGCAAAAATGGCGCGGTGGCCGTGCAGTTCCGGCCACATCGGATGCACGCACACCAGGTCCGGGCCGTCGTCCCAGACCGCCTGCATCAGCTCGGCGTCGGCCGACTCCAGGGCTTGGTAGAAGGCTGCCTCGGCGGCAGCCGGGGTTTCGAACTCGCGTCGGTTCATCGCGTGGGGCACGGCTTGGGGGTATCCGGTTGTCGGCCTGGGCACCTGGGGGCTAAAGTGCCCGCTTTCAAGGTTCCCGGGATCGACCCGGCTCGACGAGGAGAAGCACCCATGCCCCGCACCTTATGGTATACGCGCTGCCCGGTGGCCACCGCCTCCGGCATCGCCTTTCAGCGCAAGTCCTTCGACGAGGAATTCGCCGGTTCCGACTTCGTCGTGCGCAACATCAAGGAACTTGGCCGCGAAAAGGCGGACACGCATTTCGATCACAGTCTGCCCGACTCGTTCCGCGAGGGCGGCGCCATCCCGCCGCTGTGGGCACGCACGCGCGGCGCCGACACGCTGGCGGTCGGTCTCACCTTCGTGGCCGATTCGCTGGCCACCTTCGTGCGCGCGGACGATCCGGCCACCTGCGTGCAGGATCTCGCCGGTCGGCGCTTCGGCTTGCCGGTGCGCCCGTACATCCTGATCGACTTCATGAAGGTGAATGCCCACAAGGGCTTTTACTCCACGCTGCTGGCCAACGGCATGCAGGAATCGGACGCGAAGTTCGTCGAGATGACCATCAACGACGACATGCACGGCAGCATCAATGCCGATTTGAAACAGGGTGACCGGCCGAGCCTGTACGACGCCGACGTCGACTACCTGCTGCGCGGCGAGGTCGACGCCATTTTCTGCAAGAACGCCGAAGTCGGCCTGATCGAGCGTCGTTATAAGGGCCGCATCCGCAAGATTTACGACCTGATGACCGACCAGTCCGACCGCGCGCACATGGTCAACGCCAACCCGCGCATCATCACCGTGAGCGCGGGCCTGGCCCGGGAAGCGCCCGAGGCCGTGGAGCGCTACCTGCAGGTGCTGGTGCGCACCGCCAACTGGGCGTCCACGCACCCCGCCGAGGCCACCGCCACGCTGGCCAGGGAGCTCGGCGTGTCCGAGGACGACATCCGCCACAGCTACGAGCCGGATTTCCACAAAAAGCTCTGGCCGTCGTTCGGACCCGAGGTGCGGCGCCTGCTGCAGGTGCAGATCGACTTCATGCAAAGCCACGGCTATCTCGGGCAGGTGGATCTGGAGTCGTGGCTGCAGCCGCAGTTTCTGGAACAGGCATACCGGCGCGAAGGGCTGGCGGCGGTGGCCTGAAACGGCGACTCAGCCCTAGAAAACCAACCTGGAGGGGAGCATGACTATCGCCTATTGGTGTGTGCTGGCTTTGGTGTTCTTTCCGCCCGTGCTGGGCGCGCTGGCCAAGAGCGGCGGCGGCTTCGACAACCGCCGCCCGCGCGAATGCCTCGCCGCCGCCAGCGGCTGGCGCAAGCGCGCCGACTGGGCGCAGCAGAACGCGGTCGAGAATTTCGCGCCGTTCGCGGCGGCGGTGATCATCGGCCACCAGCTGCAACTGGCGCAGGGCACGCTGGACCAGTTGGCGCTGGCCTACCTGGCTTTGCGCGTGCTGCACGCGGTGTTCTACATCGCCGATCTGGCGACGCTGCGCTCGCTGTCCTACATCGGCGGCCTGGCCTGCATCGTCGCCATTTTCGTGATGGCGGCCTGAGCGGATCGGTCCGGCCGAAAAGCCGGTCGGGTCCGCCCCGGCCGGCTTTTTTTGTGTCCGATCGTTCTGTCTCCCCTCGGTTTTTCGCTCTGCCACGGGTCATTCGATGAGTCGCGACTACCTGGTGCTCACGCTGAACGCCCGCGTCTACGACGTGGCCATCGAGTCACCGCTGGACGTGGCCGAGAACCTGTCGCTGCGCCTGAAAAACCGCGTGCTGCTCAAGCGCGAGGACCTGCAGCCGGTGTTCTCGTTCAAGTTGCGCGGCGCCTTCAACAAGATGTCGCACCTGCCGCGCGCCGCGCTCAAGGCCGGCGTGATCACGGCCTCGGCCGGCAACCACGCACAGGGCGTGGCGCTCGCCGCGCACCACCTCGGCAGCCATGCGCTGATCGTGATGCCGGTCACCACCCCGCAGATCAAGATCGATGCCGTGCGTCGCCTGGGCGGCGACACGCTGCTGCACGGCGAGGATTACGCCGCCGCCTCGCGCCACGCGCTCGAGCTGGCCGCGCAGCGCGGGCTTACGTTCGTGCATCCCTACGACGACCCGCTGGTGATCGCCGGCCAGGGCACCATCGGCGCCGAACTGCTGCGCCAGCGCCAGGGCGCCCTGGACGCCATCTTCGTGCCGGTGGGCGGCGGTGGCCTCATCGGCGGCATCGCCGCCTACGTGAAGCGCCTGCGCCCGCAGGTACGCATCGTCGGCGTGGAATCCGACGACGCGGACGCCATGGCGCGCTCGCTGCAAACCGGCCGGCGCGTCAGCCTGCGCAGCGTCGGCCTGTTCGCCGACGGCACCGCGGTGCGCCAGGTGGGGCGCGAGCCGTTTCGTCTGGCGCGCGAGTATGTCGACGAGATGCTGCTGGTCGACCACGACGAAATCTGCGCCGCCATCAAGGACACCTTCGAGGACACGCGCGCCATCGTCGAGCCTGCGGGGGCGCTGGCGCTGGCCGGCCTCAAGCGCTACGTGGCGCGCGAGCGCTGCCACGGCCGGACGCTGGTGGCGGTGTGCTCGGGCGCCAACATGAACTTCGACCGCCTGCGCTACGTGGCCGAGCGGGCCGAGATCGGCGAGCGGCGCGAGGCCATCTTCGCCGCCACCATCCCGGAGCGGCCGGGCAGCTTCCGGCAGTTCTGCGAGGCCATCGGCGCGCGCGAGATCACCGAGTTCAACTACCGCTACGCCAGCGCCGAGGCGGCGCAGGTTTACGTGGGCGTGCGCACCGAGGGCAACCAGCGCGAGGCGTTGTTCGGGGACCTGCGCCGGCGCGGTTATGCGGTGGTCGACCTGACCGACAGCGAGCTTGCCAAGCTGCACCTGCGGCACATGGTGGGCGGTCACGGCAATCTGCCGGACGAAGTCGTGTACCGCTTCACCTTCGACGAGCGGCCGGGTGCGCTGGCGCATTTCCTGGCGCGCCTGGGCGCGCACTGGAACATCAGCCTGTTCCACTACCGCAACCACGGCGCCGCCGACGGCCGCGCGCTGGTCGGCCTGCAGGTGCCGCCGGCCGAGCGGGCGCGGTTTCGGGCGCATCTGGCCGAAACCGGCCTCGAGTGCGTGGACGAGACCGACAGCGCCGGCTATCGCCTGTTTCTTGCCTGAGTCAGCCGGCAGAGCGAGCGGTAGATACTGTTATCCGCGTCAAGCGAGTTGACAAGGCGCTGCGTCGATCAGCCCATCCCCAAGCCCGGCACGGCGCCGGCGGCGCCACAGCCGAGCACCACCAGCCACGGCGGGAGTTTCCAGATCACCAGCGCCACGAAGGCGACCAGCGCGAGCGCGAAATCCCGCCCCGCGCCGATGGCCTGCACCCACACCGGATCGTAGAGCGCCGCCAGCAGCAGGCCGACCACCGCCGCATTGATGCCGGCAAGCGCCGAGCGCATGCGCGCGGCGCGCCGCAGGCGTTCCCAGAACGGCAGCGCGCCCGCCACCAGCAGGAACGACGGCGCGAAGATGGCGGCCAGACACAGCAGCCCGCCCGGCCAGCCGGACGGGCCGCTTTTCATCGAGGCACCGAGGAAGGCCGCGAAGGTGAACAGCGGCCCCGGCACCGCCTGCGCCGCGCCGTAGCCGGCGAGGAAGGTCTGGGCATCCACCCAGCCGGGCGGCACCACCGCCGCCTGCAGCAGCGGCAGCACCACGTGACCGCCGCCGAACACCAGCGCGCCGGCGCGAAAAAAGGCATCCGTGACGGTCAGCGCCGGTGCGGGCCACAGCCTGGCCAGAATCGGCAGGCCGACCAGCAGCGCGAAGAACAGCGCCAGCCAGAAGACGCCGGCGCGGCGGCGCAGGGTGAGCGGCAGCGGCTCGTGCGCGGCGACCGGCTCGGGCCGCAGCAGCACCAGCCCTACGAGACCGGCGGCGGCGATCACGCCGACCTGCGCCCCGGCGCTCGGCAGCGCCAGCACGGTGCAGGCGGCAAGCGCCAGCAGCGTCACGCGCGGCGCATCCGGGCACAGGCTGCGCGCCATGCCCCACACCGCCTGGGCGACCACCGCCACGGCGACGATCTTGAGCCCGTGCAGCGCGCCCGCCGGCAAGAGATCGCCGTGGCGGGCGAGCCCGAGCGCGAACAGGATCATGGCGAGCGCCGACGGCAGCGTGAACCCGGCCCAGGCGGCCAAGGCGCCGCGGTAGCCGTGCCGGGCAAGGCCGATCGCCATGCCGACCTGGCTGCTGGCCGGCCCCGGCAGGAACTGGCACAGCGCGACCAGATCGGCGTAGGCGCGCTCGCCGAGCCAGCGCCGACGGGTGACGAATTCGTCGCGGAAAAAACCCAGGTGCGCAATCGGGCCGCCGAACGAGGTCAGACCCAGGCGCAGGAAGATCAGGAACAGACCGCCGAGACTTTCGCGTGCCGGCTCGATGGCGGGCGCCGTCACGGCTGCCCGGCGGCGTCGAAGCGCTGGTTGGTGAACGGCGGCGCAGTCGGCCGCTGGATGGCGATGAAGCCGTAGCCGAGTTCCTGGTGACAGAACGAGCAGGCGCGCGACAGCTCGTCGAAGGCGGCCTCAAAACGCGCCCGGTCCTTCGCCGCGATGGCCGCGTCGAGTTTTGCGAGCGCCGGCTCGACGGTCGGCTTCAAGAGCGGCTCGATCGGCTTGCCCTTGAAGTGCGGCTGATACGCGAGCACGTCGTCGAAACCCTCCTTGAGTTCGTCCATCTCGTAGGCGGCGAGCGGCCAGTTGCCGGCCTCGCCGGCGAACCACAGCTTGGCATGCCGCATCTGGTTGGCGCTCATCAGCTCGCCGAGGCCCGGCGTGTAGGGCGGCGCGGCGCGTGCGTGCTCGTCGGCCGCCACAGGCAGCACGGTTGCAAGACCCAAGGCGATGACGGCGGCGGTCATCGAACGGCAAAGGCGTTTCATGGCGGGGGCTCCTGGGTGTGGGGGTTCATTGCAGCGGGTGGGCGGATCAGGGTCGAAAACCCGCCGCCGGCAGGATCGGCGCGTTCGCAAAGTCCTCGGGCAGGGCACCGGTGAGGCTGCCCAAGAAGGCCACGATCGCCTGCACGTCGGCATCGGCGAGCGCCTTGCCGAGCTGCACGCGCGCCATGACGCGCACTGCCTCGGGCAGCGTCGCCACCGAGCCGTCGTGGAAGTAGGGCGCCGTCATCGCCACGTTGCGCAGGCTCGGCACCTTGAACACATACCGATCCGCCTCGTGCCCGGTCACCGCAAAGCGGCCGGCGTCGATGTCCCGGCTGCCGGTCGCCTGCCAGTAGTCCTCCACGACGCCGAATTTCTGGAACGAACCGCCGCCCACGCCGACGCCGTGGTGGCAGTTCGCGCAGCCGCTGTCGATGAAGCGCGCGAGGCCGGCGCGCGCCGGCGGCGTGAGTGCCGCGGTGTCGCCCTTCAGATAGGCGTCGAACGGCGCCGGCGTCAGGAGTGTGCGCTCGTAGGCGCCGATCGCCGCCGCCCAGTTCTCGGGCGTGACGGGATCGGGCTCGCCGGGAAAAGCCGCGCGAAACAGTGCCGCGTAGCCGCCGATCGCGCGCAGACGCGTCATCGCGGCCGGAAAATCGGGGTTGCCGAAGCTCGCCGGACCGATCAGCGCGCGCCGCGCCTGGTCCTCGACGTCCGTGCGGTCGCCCAGCCAGTGCTGCGTGAACTGCACGGCGGCGTTGAGGACGGTGGGCGCGTTGCGGGCGTTGACCCGCCCGGCGGCGCCGATCGATTTGGGCAGCGCATCGGTGCCGTAGAGCGCCGGCTGGTGGCAGCGGGCGCAGCTCGCCGTGCCGTCGAGCGAGACGCGCGGCTCGAAGAACAGCGCCCGGCC
>NZ_JAQVGQ010000113.1 GCF_028696615.1 Immundisolibacter sp.
GGCGCGTAGCGTGGCGGGATTCATGCGCCCGCGGTCGGCCTGCCACAGGGTGACGATCTCGGCGTCGGTCAGCACGCGCTCGCGCGGGGTTTCGCGCGCCTGGCGGATGTGTGTCACCGGGGATTGCTCGGTGACGCTGCGCTCGACCGCGAACGCGAACATCTTGCGCACCACGGCCAAAACGCGGTTTGCCAGCACCGGCACGCCGCGGTCGCGCAGGCCATCCAGCAGGGCCACGATGTCGCGCCGGTGCACGGCGTCGAGCTTGAGCGCGCCGATGACCGGCAGCACTTCGCCGTTCAGCAGGCGCTGATCTTCGGCCCTCGTGCGCTTGTGCGGCTTGGCGTGGCGCTCGATGTACTCGACCGCGAACTCGGCCACGGTCGGCATGCGGCGGCGCTCGGCCTTGGCCTGCTGCTCGGCGGCAGCCGGGTCGGTGCCGGCCCGCACCTTGGCGGCGGCTTCATGCGCAAGGCGGCGGGCCTCGGCCAGCCCCACGCTGCCAGCATCGCCGAGCGTGAGCACCCGCACTTTGCCGGCAAGCTTGAAGCGGTACACGAAGGAACGCTTGCCGCTGGCGAACAGGCGCAGGTACAAGCCGGGCGTGCCGTCGTCCTTGATGTCCTGCTGGCGTTCGCCTGGGGCGATCTTGAGCCGCGCGACGGCGGCGGCGGTGAGCTTCATGTGGTGCCTGCCCTGTGTGTTTGTCCATAACCGCGCGAATATCAGCGTATTGCGCTGCGGTGATCCCTGCGGTGACCTTTCGACAGGTTAATGGGAGAAACGGCTTGAGACAAGGCGAGACAGTGAAACCGGAATATCTGCGCAAATTCATGGCGTTGCGGAAGATTCAAAAAACGGGGTGGAACGGCGAAAAACGGCTTCTCGTGTGACTCTTAATCAGCGGGTCGTAGGTTCGAGCCCTACGCGGCCCACCATTTAACTCAAGCAGTTACCAGCGCTTCGGCGTTCGGCCTACAGGGTGTTCGCCACAATGTAGGGAATAGGTAGGGCGGCGCGGTCGACGTCGCCCGCCGCGGCATGCGCCGACCCGTGGCGCGTTGTCATCGTCACCTAATGACGGCTGCCCTCCCCCGTCCTGCCGGCGGCGGCCGTACTCGCACCGACGCCTATAGGGCTCGGCCGGGTCGGTTCCGCGCCCGCCCGACCATTTTCAGAACCCCGGGTACTTGCGCCAGATCCGCTGGTTCAGCTCTTCGTTGTCGCTGTACTCGCCGATCTCCCAATCCTTGAATGCATAAAGGTCTTGCGCCAGTTCGGTGATGACGTCGCGCAGTTCCAGCGGCTCCAGCCACTGCGCGGGGATTGCCTTCACGCCGTGCAGGGTGCCGAGCAGGTTGCCCACGATCGCCCCGGTCGAGTCAGAGTCCCCGTCGTGGTTAACCGCCAGAAGCACGCCCTGTTTGAAATTGCGGGCGACCAAGGCGCAGTAGATCGCAATCGCGAGGGCCTCCTCGGCGATCCAGCCCTGGCCCAGCCGGGCGATCGCTTCCTCGGGCGGCAGTCCGGAAGCCGCAAGTTCCTCGGCCAGCTCGATTGCCCGCAGGGTTTCCTCGTGGCTGGGTTCCTGACTCAGAACGTCCTTCGACACCGCTATCGCCTCGCGCAGCGACGCGCCATCGGTCAGCGCCAGGATCAGCACCGCCAGTACACCACCAGTCAGGGCTCCGGTCGGGTGGCCATGGGTCAGCGCAGCCAACTCGGCACCCAGCCGGAAGGCGTCACGAGGAGATTCGTACTGCCGCAGGCGCCAGGCGAACAGGCCGACCGGCGCAACCCGCATGACGCCGCCGCAGCCCTTGCTGTCGTTGCGGGCCGACTCCCCGAGCGAGTTCATCGCTCGCAGAGCCGATAGGCAGGTGTTGCCCGGTGCGCGACGGCTGTGCAGTTGGCGCTGTTGAAACAGCCAGCCGGGCTGATCGGCGCCGAAGTCGATGTCGCAGGTCGGGCGCTCGCCCTGGGTTTGCAGCCAGCGCAAATAGGCGTGCGCCGTTACCCCCGAATAGGTCGTGATGCCTTTGAAGCAGCCGCGCACCCAGCCGCGGATCAACCCCTCGGCGGTGAACAGGGTCATCTGCGTGTCGTCGGTGATCGTCCCAAGGCCACCATAAGCCGGTGAGTAGCGGGCGATACCCTTCGGACCGAAGCGACGCAGAATCTCGGCCCGGCTCATGAACTCGACCGGTGCACCCAGTGCATCGCCGACGGCGCCACCCAGCAAACAGCCCAAAAAGCGCGCCTTGGCCGTATGCCCTGACTGGCGCTTGCCGCGCCCGTTGCGCGGCGCCGATATCAGTGTGTCATTCGTTGAATCGGTTTCGGCGCCATGCCGAAAGCCAATGATCTGCTCGCCGGAAAGCCGCCTCGCCACGTTCGTTCGCCTGCAGGTTAGGGAACCGCTTACGTCTTGACGCCCCCCTTCCCCTGGGGGAGCGTACTGCGGCTGATCCCCGCAGCGATGGCCGGGCATGAATCAAGGGCATAAGCCATTGATTCATGGAGCGCCGCGCAGGCGTGTACCGCGCGACGGCGAGCTGAAAAATTCCATGGACGGAATTTTTCAGCCCTTCCTTTGGGGGCCGGCTTCCAAGCTACTTTGCGACTCAAAAAGGCCCGGGGCGTCGCCTCCCTGCTCGCGCGTGAATCCGAGGCGAACCAGCCGCCGCTCGGCGGGTTCTGCGTCCACTTGGGGACGTCCAAATGCAGTAGCGCAACGGTTCGTCACAACGCTTCCCGCCAGCATCCTCACATCCAGCTGCGCACATCATCCCGTGAGCCAGCCGCACTCGCGCACGCTGAATGTCGGGTCGGCACTTCGGCCCGGTTGGCCGCCGACTCACGGCCTGGCGTTCACCGCCGGACGGGATGCCATCTGTGACAATCTCAAGCATGATGACCTGCAGGGAGCGAAATGGTGTGGACGTCTTTTCCCTCAGAAACGAACTTATCGATGGTTACAGCGCCTTCGCGCGCTCGTTCACCCACATCGGCGCCGACGACATCCGCAGCCAGGTCGATCAGGCCTTCGCCTCCGGACGCTACTGGCCGCAGCCGCTGATCCAGATCAACCCGCGCTTCAAGCCGGGCAAGTCGATTGCTGAGCACGTGGCGGCGGGCGAACTCCACCCCGAAACCCAACGCATCTTTCAAGCCGGTGGCGAGCCCCTGCGGCTGCACCGCCATCAGTCCGAGGCCATCGCATTGGCGCGCGCCGGTCGCAGCTATGTGGTGACCACCGGCACCGGCTCGGGCAAGTCGCTGTGTTTTTTCATTCCCATCGTCGACGCCATCCTGCGCGCCAAGGCGGTGGACCCGACGCCGCGCACGCGCGCCATCGTGATCTATCCGATGAATGCGCTCGCCAACAGCCAGCTCGAAGAGCTGCAGAAATTCCTGCCCGGCCCCAATCCGCCGGTCACCTTCGCGCGCTACACCGGCCAAGAGCGCGAGGAAGTACGCGAGCAGATTCGCGCCAACCCGCCCGACATCCTGCTCACCAATTTCATGATGCTGGAGTTGCTGCTCACCCGGCAGGATGCGCTCGACCGCGAGGTCATCGACCACTGCACCGACCTGCGTTTTCTGGTGCTCGACGAGCTGCACACCTACCGCGGCCGTCAGGGCGCCGACGTCGCGCTGCTGGTGCGCCGCGTCAGGCAGCGCCTGCAAGCCGAGCGCCTGCAGTGCATCGGCACCTCGGCGACGATGGCAAGCGAAGGTTCGCAGGAAGAAAAGAACCGGGTGGTTGCCGAGATCGCGGCCAAGCTGTTCGATGCCGCCATCGCGTCCGGCGACGTCATCACCGAAACGCTGGAGCGGGCCACCGACCCCACGCGGACGGCCGACAGCGTCCGAGGCGAACTCGGGCAGGCGATCGCCGCCGGTGGTTTCGACCGGCTCGCGGACACCCAGTTGCGCACCCACCCGCTCGCCATCTGGGTCGAAACCACGCTCGGTCTCGACTTTCGCGACGGCAAGCCGGTGCGCGCCAAGCCGCTGACGGTGGACGAGGCGGCCGACAAGCTAGCCACCGCATCCGGACTCGATCCTCAGCGCTGCCTTGCCGCCTTGCAGGCGTTCCTGCTCGCCGCCGCGTTGTCCGAAAGTAAGCGCGTACCCGGGCGAAGCGCCTCGCCCAACCCGTTCTTTGCCTTCAAGCTGCACCAGTTCCTTTCCGGCGCGGCCACCGCCTACGTCACGCTGGAGCCGCCCGGCACGCGCGCGGTGGTGCTCGAAGGCCAGCAGTACCTGCCGGGTAGCGAGGATCTCAAGCGTCTCTACCCCACCTACTTTTGCCGCGACTGCGGGCAGGAGTACCACGGTGTGCGCCAGCGCGTGGAAGGCGGCGCGCCGGTGCTGCTGCCGCGCGATATCGACGACGTCACCGCCATCAAGGACGAAGACGCTGCCGACGCCGACAGCGAAGGCGAGCAGACCGGCTTCTTTCTGGTCACGCCCAGCGACGCCGATTTCACCTTCACCGGCGAGCTCGAGGACTATCCGGAAAGCTGGCTCGAAACCGGCGCTGCCAACACGCCGCGCCTGAAGAAAACCTACCGCAAGCTGCGGGCCGTATCGCTGCGGGTGGCGCCGGATGGCACGCTCGGCCAGGGCGTGGAGGGCTACTTTCTACCCGGCAAGTTCCGCTTCTGCCTGCGCTGCCGCGCGGTGCACAGCGTGCAGGGCAAGGACAGCAACCGGCTGGCGTCGCTCTCGGCCGAGGGCCGCAGCTCGGCCACCACGGTCATCACCACCGCCGCGCTGGAGTGGATGCAGCAGCAGGCCGGCTTTGCGCCGCACACGCGCAAGCTGCTCGCCTTCACCGACAACCGCCAGGATGCCGCGCTGCAGGCCGGCCATTTCAACGATTTCATCTTCGTCAGCCTGATCCGCTCGGCCTTTTTCGGCGCGCTCGATGGCGCGCCACAGGGCGTCGCCGATGCCGATCTGGGCGAACGCATGATGCGCGCGCTCGGCTTCGACCGGCCGCTCCCGGCGAACATGGATCCAGCGGAAACCCATCAAGCCGAATGGCTGCAGGAGCCCGCGCTTTCCGGCCGCGACCTGCAGGACGCCACCAACGTGCTGCGCCAGGTGCTGGCCTACCGCGCCTGGTTCGACCAGCGGCGCGGCTGGCGCTACACCAACCCCAACCTCGAACAGCTCGGCCTGCTGCGCGTCGTGTATCAGGATCTGGAGCCCTTCGCCGCAGACCCGGAAAACTTCCGCGACGCGCCGGCCGTATTGCGCACGGCGAGTCCCGTGGTGCGCGCGCAGGCATTTACCGCGCTGTTCGATCACCTGCGCCGGGGCCTTGCGGTGGACGCCGCCGCGCTCGACGACCAGCAGCTGCGCAAGCTGGCCGACGAGAGCCGCAAGTTCCTGCGCCTGCCCTGGGCCTTTGGCCGCGACGAGACGCTACGCCCGGCGCGCTGGCTGTTTTTGGACCCGCCTGGCGGCGGTCAGCGCCAGGGACGGGACGAGGACCTGATCCTGCGCGCCGGCCTGCAAAGCCCACTCGGCAAAGCGCTGCGCCAAGGCTCGCTGTGGGGCGTGGACAAGCCGCTCGGGCGCGATGCCTACCGCGAGCTGCTGGAGTGGATGCTCGGCGCCGCGCGCGGCAAGTTCGTGCGCCGTGACGACACCACGCCGTTTCGCGCGCCCGGCTGGCGGCTCGCTTCCCAGCGCGTGCGCCTGCTGGCCGGCGACGGCACGCTCGCGCGCGGCCGCGCCAACGCCTTTTTCACCCAGCTCTACGGCACCTTGGCGCAGACCCTGCAGGCGGGCGGCGCCGCCATCTTCCGCTTCGAGGGCCGCGAGCACACCGCCCAGGTCGAATCGCGCGTGCGCGAGATTCGCGAGGCGCGCTTTCGCTACAGCGACAAGGACCAAGAGGCCCTGCGCGGCGAGCTGGGCGACAGCGCCCGGCTGCTCGGCGAGAGCACGCGCTTTCTGCCGGTGCTCTACTGCTCGCCGACCATGGAGCTCGGCGTCGACATCTCGGCGCTGAACGCCGTCTACCTGCGCAACGTGCCGCCCACGCCGGCCAATTATGCCCAGCGCGCCGGCCGCGCCGGGCGCAGTGGCCAGGCAGCGCTGGTGGTCACCTACTGCGCCGCGCGCAGCCCGCACGACCAGTTCTTCTTCCGCGAGCCGCGGCAAATGGTGCACGGCGAGGTGCGCGCGCCCTTGATCGACCTGGCCAACCGCCAGTTGCTCGAAAGCCACCTGCAGGCGATCTGGCTCGCCGCCAGCGGTGAGGCGCTCGGCAAGGCGATCGCCGACGTGGTGCAACCCGAGCAGCCCGGCCTGCCGGTGCGCCAGGAGCTGATCGACGCTTTCGCCCAGCCGGAAGTGCGCCGCCACGCCGAG
Organism: Immundisolibacter sp.; assembly: GCF_028696615.1. Taxonomy (GTDB): domain Bacteria; phylum Pseudomonadota; class Gammaproteobacteria; order Immundisolibacterales; family Immundisolibacteraceae; genus Immundisolibacter. Next base: position 6,394 of record NZ_JAQVGQ010000113.1, read on the forward strand.
GCCCAGGCGCTGCCGATCCTGCGCAACCTCGCGCCGCAGCTCGGCCCGCAGCAAGCGCCCTGGTACGAGGGCGCGGAAGCTTTTTGCGCGCGCGTGCTCGACGGCGCGGTCGATGCCTTCGATGCCGCCTTTCGGCGCTGGCGCGAGCTGTTCAACGGCGCCGTGCGCCAGCGCGACCAGGCCCAGGCCACGCTCAACGACTTCACCGTGCGCGATCCCAAGGAAAAGGACGCCGCCAAGCGCCGCCACCGCCAGGCCATCGAACAGATCGAGCTGCTGCTGCACGGCCGCGAGACGCTGTCGAGCGACTTCTACACCTACCGCTACCTTGCGACCGAAGGCTTTTTGCCCGGTTACAACTTCCCGCGCCTGCCGCTGATGGCCTATGTGCCGGGTAGCGGCGATGGCGCGCGCAACCAGACCTTCCTGCAGCGCCCGCGCTTTCTGGGCATCGCCGAGTTCGGCCCGCGCAGCCTGGTCTATCACGAAGGCCGCGCCTTTCGCGTGGTGCGCGTGCGCATCGCCGTTGGCAGTCAAGAAGGTACAGCGAGCCAGCAGCGGCTGCCGACACTGGCCGCGCGCCTGTGCGCGGCCTGCGGTGCCGCCCATTTCGACATCCAGCACGAGCGCTGCCACGCCTGCCAGGCCGATCTCGGCAACGCCGAGTGGGTGCGCGAGCTGTACCGTGTCGATGCCGTCGACACCGAACCCACCGAGCGCATCACCGCCAACGACGAAGAGCGCCAGCGTCAGGCCTTCGAGTTACAGACCACCTTCCAGTGGGCGCGGCGCAACGGCCAGATCGACGCGCGCCTGCTGGTGGCGCGCGACGCCGAGGGCGACATCGTGCAGCTGCGCTACAGCGCCGGCGCCACCATCACCCGCATCAACAAGGGCCTGCGCCGGCGCAAGGATAAAAACGTCTTCGGCTTCAACCTGAGCCCCAAGACCGGCTACTGGCAAAAAGACGAAACCGAAGAGGCCAACGGCGCCGCCGAGCCCGACCCCGACAAGCTGCCACCGCAGCGCGTGGTGCCCTATGTCGAGGACCAGAAAAACGCCCTGCTGCTGCAACCGGCCGGTGTCTGCTCGGACGTGACCCTGGCCACCGTGCAGTACGCGCTCAAGCGCGGCATCGAGTCGGTGTTCCAGCTCGAAGAAAGCGAACTGCTGGCCGAACCCCTGCCGAGCCGCGCCGAACGCAAAGGCGTGCTGTTCTACGAGGCCACCGAGGGCGGTGCCGGCGTGCTGTCGCGCCTGGTGAGCGAAGCGGACGCGCTGGCGCGCGTCGCCCAGGCCGCGCTGCGCCTGCTGCACCTCGAGCTGCCGGACGATCTGGCGACGCTGCGGCAGACGCCGACCGCCGACCTGCAGGACCTGCCCGACACCGCCTGCGTCGCCGGCTGCTATCGCTGCCTGCTCTCCTACTACAACCAGCCGGAACATGAACTGCTGGACCGGCGCGACGAACACGCCCGCCGCATCCTGTGGCGCCTGGCCTGCTCCGAAACCGCGCTGCTCGACAATGCCCCGCCGCAGTCGTCAGTGGGTGCGCAAGCGGACGCGAACGAAGCCAAAGGCTGGCAGACGATCTGGCGGCAGACCCTGGCAGCCGAAGCCGGCGATCTACCGCCGCCGGTTGCCGCCGAGCACGCCGGCAACCGGCTGCTGCACTGGCCCGACCACTACGTGGCCGTAGCCCTGCCGGATACGCCGCGCGACCTGCAAACCGAATGGGAAGACCGGGGCTACACCTTCGTCCGCTTCGGCGACGATCGCTCCCAGTGGGCGCTCGCCTTCGGCAAGCTGGCGAAGCTGCTCGGCTGATGACCGCAGTGCCGGGTTCCAAGCGCTGGCAGGCGACCTACAATCGGACCGAATTCAGCCATCGTGACGAGGCGCTGACATGAAACTCGCCACCCACATCCGCCCTTTGAGCTATTTCAAGGCCCACGCCTCCGAAGTCGTGCGCCAGCTCGGCGAGGAGGGCTCTGCGATGGTCATCACCCTGAACGGCG
>NZ_JAQVGQ010000004.1 GCF_028696615.1 Immundisolibacter sp.
CCCGGCCTGTGGCGCCTGGAGCTCGAAAACATCTTCTACGGCGAGGAGTGGCACCCGATCGTGCACCGCGCCGAGATCCCGAACCCCGGCGACTACAAGGCCGCCTTCCTCGGCGAGATGCCGATCTTCGCCGTGCACGGCGACGACGGCAAGATTCGCGTGTTCCACAACGCCTGCGCCCACCGCGGCGCCACGCTGGTGACCGACAGTGCCGGCAACAAGGCCGACTTCGAGTGCCCTTATCACCGCTGGCTGTTCAGCCGCGAAGGGGCGCTGGTCGGCTGTCCCAACAGCCAGGACTTCTCGCCCAGCTTCAGCAAGGAGAAGTTCGGTCTGAAGGAACTGCGCAGCGAGGCTTTCCACGAGCTGTATTTCGTCACCCTGAGTGACCGGACGCCGGACCTGCGCACCTACCTGACCGAAGCGGTGGCCGACCCGCTGTCGCGCGTGCTCGGCAGCGGCCACGGCCTGAAGCTGCTCGGCTACCAGAAGGTCTACTACGACTGCAACTGGAAGGCCTACGTCGACAACGACGGCTACCATGCGCCGCTGCTGCATCTGGCGTTCAAGCTGATGGGATGGCAGGGCGGCAAGGGCGAGCAGATCGTAACCGAAAACGGCCATATCGCCTTCGACTCCGAGTTGACCATCCCGACCAGGATCGACGCGCTCGAGGACAGTTCCATCGTGCAGTTCAAGGGCGATCCGGACAGCAAGGGCTCGATCGTGGTCAGCACCTTCCCGATCACCGTATTCACCAAGCACATGGACATGCTGAACGTCCGCTACGCCTTCCCGAAGGGGCCGCGCGGCGTGGAGGTGCACTACACCTATTTCGCGCGCGACGACGACAGCCCCGAGCTGCTGGCGCACCGCACGCGCCAGTCGTCCAACCTGCTCGGGCCGAGCGGGCTGATCAGCCTGGAGGATGCCGCCATCTTCACGCGCATCGACCTGGGCAACCGCTCGCCGGGCAATGCCATCTTCCAGAAGGGCGTGACCGACGAGTACAAGCTCGAGTTCAACGTCAAGCAGAACGACGAGTCCGGCAACCTGCCGCGCTGGGAGCATTACCGCAAACGCATGGGCTTTCGGAGGGCCAAGGCAAGAACGGCATCGACAACAAGGTGCGCGAGGCCATCGAACGGCTGAACCTCGACTACATCCGGGCGCTGGACCGGCGCGACCTGCACGGCTGGCTGGCCACCTTCGACAAGCCGGCATCCTATGTGTGCATCGCCAAGGAGAACGAGGACCGCGGCCTGCCCATCGCCTATATGCTGGACGACTGCTACGAGCGCCTGCAGGATCGCGTGACCCAGGTGACCCAAATCCAGCCCGATGCCGTCGAGCACTACCAGCCGCGCCATTTCACGCAGCTGGTGGACATCGAACCCATGGGTGGCGTGATCTACCGCGTCGAGACGCATTTCACGGTCAATTACACCCCGGCCGACACCGGGCGCACCGCCGTGCTGGCCTGCGGCACCTACCTGGACGAGGTGGTGGTCAACGGTGAGGCGCGTTTTCGCAGCCGGCGCGCGATTCTCGACACCAATGTCGTGCCGCGCTACGTGGCTTATCCCATCTGAGAAGGCGCTCGGGCCGGCGGTGGGCGCCGCCGGCGCTTTGGGGAATGCTGAAAAAATTCCCTCCCGGGAATTTTTTCAGCTCGCCGCCGCGCGGTAGATGCCCGCGCGACGCTACATGAATCGATGGCTTACGCCCTTGGTTCAAGCCGGGGCGTGCCGCCCCGGAGGGCGCTCAATAACAGGCCGTTGAAAAAGGGCTTTCCTGTCCTTTTTCAAATCGGCTCGTCGCGGCACCTGTCCGCGCCGGCCTCCGCTTATCAAGCACTTGACGTGCTTGATAAGCGCGTAAGCCATTCCTGGCTTGCCTTATCAGGCCGTTGAAAAGGATTTTTCAACGGCCTGATAAATCACCGGTTCCTTTGCGAAGCTCCACTGCGAAGCGCTGATCACTCATCCCCCTCAAAAGGCCGCGCCGGATACATTTCGGCGCGGCCTTTTGCGTCAGGGCGCGCGGATCAGTCGTTCCAGTTGGGCAGGATCTCGGTCGCCCACAGCTCGAGATTGCGCATCTGGATGTGGTGCGGAATCGGTCCCGGGTACTGCCACATCAGGAAGTATTCCGGGTTGTGCTTCTTGACCATGTTTTCGATCTGCCGGTTCACCTGATCCGGATTGCCGACGAACTCGAAGCCTTTCTCGCACAGGTAGTTGTAGTCGCACTCGGGGCCGATGCGGCCGGTCTCGCCCTTTTTGCGGAAGGCTTCGTTGAAGCCGATCGGCGCAAACCAGGCTGGCCACACGAAGCCGTTGCCCATGGCGGCGTACTTGTGTGCTTCGGCAGCGTCCTCGAGCACCAGCGTGTCACGGAAGATGCCGATGTTCTGGCCGAGCGCGTAGTTGCGCCCGGCCGCGGCGGCTTCTTCCTGATAGGCGCGGAACAGGTCGCTCAGCACGTCGTCGTCGGTAGCCAGCGCGAACGGCGCGATGCCCTCGCGGGCGCAGAAGCGGAACGTGTCCTCGCTGAACGAGAACGGCTGGAAGATCGGCGGGTGCGGCTTCTGGAAGGTTTTGGGCGCAATGCCGATCTCGGTGATGATGCCGTCGGCGTTCTGACCCTTGCCGAAGCGGTTCACCACCTCGTGGTCGAACTTCAGGCCCTCGGGCGGGATGGTCCAGTGCTCGGACTTGTGGCTGAAGGTTTCGCTGGTCCAGGCCTTTTTGATGATCTCGTAGTGTTCCAGGAACAGGCGGCGGTTTTTCTGGTCCACCTCGGACTTGTCCGACATGGTGCCGCCGACGCCGTAAATCTGCCCCAGCACATCCGCCCAGCGCTTCTGGTAGCCGCGGGCGATGCCGAAGAACGTGCGCCCCTGCAGCATCTGGTCCAGCATGGCAATGTCTTCGGCCAGGCGCAGTGGGTTGTGGAAGGGAATGACGTTGGCCATCTGGCCCATGCGGATGCGCCGCGTCTGCAGGCCGAAGTAGAGGTTGAGCAGGATCGGGTTGTTGGACTGCTCGATGCCTTCGATGTGGAAATGATGCTCGGTGAAGGCGGCACCCCAGAAGCCGGCGGTGTCGGCAAATTTGATCTGCTCGGACAGCTGCCAGAGCATGTTCTGGTAGTTCTGCGTGTTCTGGCCGGCCATGCCCTTGCGGGTCTGACTGACGGTGCCGACCGAGGGCAGGTAAAACAAAATGAACTTCACGGTTCCGTCCTCTTGAATTCAATGCCAATGAAAACCGCGCCGCGCTCCCTGCGGCTCAGAGTTTGTGAAGAAATGCGCGTCCCGCGCATTTCTTGCGCCGCCCGTCCGGTACACGCCCGCACGGGCTCCCGCGAATCGAGCCCTCAAGGGCTCGATTCGCGTCTGGCCATCCCTGGCCGGCCTCGGAGCTTGAAAAATTCACAAGCTCTCAGTCGTAGATTCCGCCCACGCGCAGCTTGGGCTCGTCCCGCAGCGGGGTGTCTCCCTCGTGGCACAGCTTGTGGTCGTGGCCCGGCATGACGCAGGCGTTGTGGGCGCGCGCCAGCATCTTGAGTTTGTGCAGCGAGTGTTTCCAGCGCAGCAGGTCGTTCGAGATGATCGAGCCGGCTTCGTGGTCGTAGCTGTCTTTCATGTAGCAGGCGTCGGAGGTCAGGATGACCGTGCCGGCGTGCTCCAGGTGCACCATCAGCGCCATGGTGCCGGCGGTGTGGCCGGGGGCGCTGATGGCATGCACGTCTTTCAGAATCTCGGTGTCGCCGCCGAGCATGGTGAAGCGCAGGACCGGCACGTCGTAATCGCAGCGCAGGAAGAAGTGCTCGTCGCGGGGCATGTTGGCGGCGGCGGCGTACTCGTCCTGGTGCACCAGAATCTTGGTGGACGGGCAGGTGTTCCAGAGTTTGGCGTTGCCGGCATGATCCACGTGCAGGTGACTCAAAAACACGTAGTCGATGTCCTCCGGCCCGAGCTTGTGGCGCTTCAGGGTGTTCTCGAGCAGCTGCTCTTCCGTGTAGTCGTCGTAGGGCGCCAGTTCTTTGTATTCCGGCAGCCACTGGTCTTCCCAGTGGCGGTGGATGGCGGCGTCGAACAGGATGCGCCCGTCCGGGTGGTCGATCAGGAAGGTGAACGACGGCACTTCGCACCAGACCTTGTTTTTCTGGTGGTTGGTTTTGGTCAGCATGAGCTGCGGGTGCCCGGTGACCAGCAGTTCCAGGTCGGCGTGCATGTTGCCGTGGTGCAGGGGGCGAATGGTGATGCCGCGCATGGTTTCTCCTCGCTGTGGAACGATGCCGTCAGGCGCGCTCGCGCAGGTCCTGTTCGACCCGCTCGCGTAGCGCGCGTTTGTTGATCTTGCCGACGCCGGTCTTGGGGATGGCGTCCACGATCAGGTAGTGATCGGGCAGCCACCATTTGGCGAATCTGGGCTCCAGCCAGGCGCGCAGTTCGGCGGCGGTGAGGGCGGCGCCGGGTTCGGGCACCACGTAGGCGCAGGGCCGCTCCAGCCACTTGTCGTCCGGCGCGGCGATCACTGCTGCCTCGCGTACCTTGGGGTGCGCCACCAGTGCGTTTTCGAGGTCGACCGAGGAAATCCATTCGCCGCCGCTCTTGATCAGGTCCTTGGCGCGATCGACCAGGCGCAGCACGCCGTCCGGGCTGACGGTGGCCATGTCGCCGCTCTTCCAGAAACCGTCGACGAAGCCATCGCGCGTGCGCTCGTCGCGGTAGTACTCGGTGGCACTCCACGGCGTGCGCACGTAGATTTCGCCCACCGTGCGGTCGTCCCAGGGCACCGGTTGGCCGTGTTCGTCGAGCACCTCGAGTTCCACGCCCGGGCAGGGGATGCCCTGGCGCACGCGGATTGGGATGTGCTCGATGGGTGGCTTGTCGAGGTCGTCGCGGCGGATGTGTACGCAAGTCGCCAGCGGCGTCATCTCGGTCGAGCCCCAGGCGGTGACGATGGGGATGCCGAATTCCTTGAGGTAGTACTCCATCACCGCCGCCGGCGTGGCCGAGCCGCCCAGCATGATGGCGCGCACACTGGACAGGTCACGCCGCCGGCGCTTGAGCTCGGCCATCATGTCGATGCCGATGCTGACCGCCGCCGCGGCAAACGTGACCCGCTCGTTCTGCATCAGATCAAGGATCACCGGCGCGTGCGGCCGCTCGCCGGGCAGCACCATCTTGGCGCCCATGCCGGCGGCGGCAAATGGCAGGCCCCAGGCGTTGGCGTGGAACATCGGCACCACCGGCAGCAGCGTGTCGCGCTCGCGGATGTCGAGCACGTCGCCCAGGCATTCGGTGATGGTGTGCAGGTAGATGTCGCGGTGGGTATAAACCACGCCCTTGGGCATGCCGGTGGTGGCCGACGTGTAGCACATGCCGGCCGGGGTGCGTTCCGGCAGTTCATGGAACGGAAACTCGGGATCGCCGTCGCGGATGAGATCCTCGTAGGCCACCACGTTGCCGAGCGTGGTGGCCGGCACGCGCTCGGCCAGCACCACGAAGGTTTTGACGGTCTTCAGCTCGCCGGCGATGCGCTCGAAGGTAGGCAGCAGGTCCGGGTCCACGAACACGGCGCTGTCTTCGCTGTGGTTCAGGATGTAGGCCACGTGCTCGTCGGCCAGGCGCAGGTTGACGGTGTGCAGCACCATCCCCGCACAGGGCAGCGCGAAATACAGTTCGAAATGCCGGTAGCTGTTCCAGGCGAAGGTGGCCACCCGGTCGCCGGGCTTGACGCCGAGCCTCGACAGGCGGCTCGCCAGGCGCCGGGCGCGGGCGTCGAGGTCGCGGTAGGTGTAGCGGTGTAGCGACTCGTCCGGCAAACGCGTGACGATTTCGTTGTCCGGAAAATACTTGGCCGACCGCTGCAGCAGCAGGCGAATGTTCAGCTCCATCGGTCGCCCTAATCAAACGTCCGTGTGGTTGGGCCGCACACGGCGTGGGTGATGGTTTTGCGCACGCCCTGGTCAGTCCGCCGCGGCGCCGCTGGCGGTGGTCAGCGGCCATAGCGCGTCGGCGCCGGCCGCGGCCAGGCGGCGGCCGAGGCGCTGCGCCCACAGCGCCTCGTTGCCGGCCTCGTCGCGCCACGACCACAACCGGCGTGTGGCGTGGTGCAGCGGGTACTCCTGCGTGAAGCCCATGGCGCCGTGCACCTGGTGGGCGATGCGGCAGGCGATGCCGGCCGCCTTGCCGGCGCGAATCTTGGCTGCGGCGATTTCATCCCGCGCGGCGCCGTGCTCGGCCACCGCCGCGGCGTGATCGACCGCCGACATCGCCGCCACCACTTCCGCCGCCAGGATGGCGAGCTGTTGCTGGATGGCCTGGAATGCCGCCAGCGGCCGGCCGAACTGCCTGCGCTCGCGCGTGTAGTCGAGTGACTGCTGCAGCGCCCGTTCGAGCGCGCCGGTCATCAGCGCGGCGCGCAGCAGGGCGGCGCGGGCGGCGAAGGCGTCGGGCGTCACATCGGTCGCGTGCAGGCGATCGGCGGCCAGCGTCAGGTCGAGATGCAGGTCGTCACGCGCCTCACCGGCCAGGTTGTCGCCCGCTTCGAGGGCGTACTCGGCGGGCGTCAGCACGGCTAGGTGGCCGTCCAGCAGCAGCACCAGCGCCGTGGCGTGGCGCGCCGCGCCGACGCGCGGCAGCGTGCCCTGCAGGCGCAGCCCGTCGCCGGCCGGCGTGATGGAAAGAAGGCTGCCGGCGCTTGCCGCTGCCAGCACGCCGGTGCCCGGGGGCAGCCCGGCGCTGGCCAGCAGCCAGGCCGCCAGCATGGCGCTTTCCGCCAGCGGCACCGGCGCGCAGTGCCGGCCGGCCAGGCGCAGCAGCGCGCACTGGTCCGGCAGCGCAAGACCGATGCCGCCGAGCGCCTCCGGCACGGCCACCAGCGGGTAGCCGAGTTCGTCCAGTACCTGCCACAGGGCGGGGTCGAAGCCGCCGGCGTCGGCCGCCTGGACGCGCTCGGCGGTGCAATGGTCGGTGAGCACGCGATCGAGCGTATCCAGCAGCATCTGACGGGTATCGTCGCTCATGGCGCACTCACCGAAGGCCAAGCGCGCGGGCCACCACGCCGCGCAGGATTTCGTTGGTGCCGCCGCGCAGCGTGAAGCCCGGCGAGTGCAGGATGGCCTGCGCCAGCAGTTGATCCAGGCGCCGCCGGGCGTGCAGCGAGGGGGCGGTTTCCACCAGCAGGCGCACGCGCTCGAATACCTCGCTCTCGAAACGCGTGCCGAGATCCTTGACCAGCGCGGCGGCCACGTCCGGCGCCTCGCCGCGCTGCAATGCGGCCGCCACCGACAGCGACATGCGCCGCAGCGACCACAGCTCGGCCGCCAGTTCGCCGATGGCCTGCGCGGTGTGCGGGTCCGGATCGGTGCCCGCCACGCGCAGGAATTCCTGCAACACCGGAAAGGTGGACATGAACCGTTCCGGGCCGGAGCGCTCGAAGGCCAGCTCCGAGGTCACCTGCTGCCAGCCCTGGCCGATCTGTCCCAGCACGCGGCTGTCGGGCACGAACACGCGCTCCATCACCACCTCGTTGAAGTGATGGGCGCCGGTCAGGATCGGCACCGGGCGGATGCTGATGCCCGGCGACTTCAGGTCGACGATGAACTGCGACAGGCCCGCGTGGCGGTCCTCGCCGAGCGGCTCGGTGCGGCACAGCACGAAAAACCAGTCCGCACGGTGGGCGTTGGACGTCCACAGCTTGGTACCCGTCACTTCCCAGCCGCCGTCCACCCGCTCGCCACGTGTGCGCACCGAGGCCAGATCGGAGCCGCTGCCGGGCTCGCTCATGCCGATGGCGAAGAACACCTCGGCGGCGGCCAATTTGGGCAGGAAGTAGCGCTTTTGCTCCTCGGTGCCGTAGCGCAGCAGCGATGGCCCGGTCTGGCGGTCACCCACCCAGTGCGCCGCCACCGGCGCGCCGGCGGCCAGCAGTTCCTCGTTGACCACGTAGCGCTCGAGCGCCGTGCGGCCGTGGCCGCCGTACTCGCGCGGCAGGGTCATGCCGAGCCAGCCGCGCGCGGCCAGGCGGCGGCTGAAGTCGGGATCGAAACCACCGAGCCAGTTGTCGCAGGCCGGCGTGAAGCGTCCGGCCGCCAGCTCGTCGGCGATGAAGGCGCGCACCTCGGCACGCAGCGCCTCACACGCCGGCGGCAGCGTTGCCGGTTCGAGCCGGATGCCTGGTATCGACAAGACGATCTCCTGCGCCGCCCGGGTGGGCATGGGTCTGACCGAACGAATGGTAAAGCAAGCTGCCCCCTTGCGGTGCACGCGGCGCCGTCAACCGTGGCGCAGTTTCAGGTACAGGATGGTGCCGGCCAGTGCCAGCGTGACGGCATTGGCCAGGATCAGCGGCAGGTCGCGCGTGAGCAGGCCGTACACCAGCCACAGCAGCACGCCCGCCACGAAAATCACATACATGCGCAGCGAAATGCCGCGCGTGTCGCGCGTGGCCAGCGTGTGCAGCACCTGCGGCAGGAAGGCGACCGTGGTCAGCAGGGCAGCCAACAGGCCGACGGCGGTGATCATCGGGCAGCCCGCGCGCGGTGTGGTTTGTTGGTTATCATCGCCGGCTCTTGTCTTCTGCTCTGGAAGGCATTCCCCACGGAGGAGTCAGCATGGCGAAGGTAACGGAATTCGGTTACTTGGGCATTGGCGTCAAGGATGGCGACGCCTGGCGCGAATTCGCGAGCCAGGTGGTTGGCATGGAAGTGCTGGACGAGGGCGACGGCGATCGCTTCTACCTGCGCATGGATAACTGGCACCACCGCATCATCGTCAACCTGAACGGCAGCGACGACATGGACTTCATCGGCTGGCGCGTGGCGGGTCCCGATGAGTTCGACGAGATGAAGCGCCAGCTCGACGCCGCCGGCGTGGACTGGAAGCAGGCCGACGGCGAGGAGCGCAAGGAGCGCATGGTGCTCGACCTGCTCAAATTCACCGACCCGGGTGGCAACCCGACCGAGATTTTCCACGGACCGCGGGTGGAGACTTTCCTGCCGTTCCACCCCGGCCGGCGCATGTACGGTCGCTTCCTGACCGGCGCCGGCGGTGTCGGTCACTGCATCCTGCGCCAGAACGACGTGCAGAAGGCGTATCGCTTCTACACCGACGTGTTCGGCATGCGCGGCTCGGTGGAATACAACCTGCCGATCCCGGGCACCGACATGATCGCCTCGCCGGTGTTCATGCACTGCAACGAGCGCGACCACTCGGTGGCGTTCCTGGGCGCGCCGATGGAAAAGCGCATCAACCACCTGATGATCGAAGTGGATACGATGGACGATGTCGGCTACACCTACGACATCGTGCGCAAACGCAAGATTCCGGTCGCCATCCAGCCCGGCAAGCACAGCAACGACCAGATGTGGTCCTTCTACATGGGCAACCCGTCCGGCTGGCTGTGGGAGTACGGCTGGGGCGCGCGCAAGGCGACTTACCAGTCCGAGTACTACGTGGCCGACATGTGGGGTCACGGCGTCGAGGCCACCGGCTTTGGCATGGACCTCGAGATGCAGGCCGGCTAGGCGGTCCGTTCCCGGTGATGTCATCACCGGCCGCTACCGTGCAAACGCCCCGCTCGTTCGGGGCGTTTGCTTATGGGAGACGACATGGGGCTGGGCAGGATCGCGCGCGCGGCGGGTTATTCCTTCAATGGTCTGCGGGCGGCCTTCGCCGGCGAGGAGGCGTTTCGTCAGGAACTGCTGATCGTGGCGATACTGAGCCCTCTGGGGTGGTGGCTCGGCCGGTCGGCGGTCGAGCGGGCGCTGCTGATCGCCAGCCTGCTGTTACTGTTGATCGTGGAGCTGCTCAATTCGGCGATCGAGGCGGCCATCGACCGCATCGGTCCGGAGCGGCACGAACTGTCCGGCCGCGCCAAGGACATGGGCTCGGCGGCGGTGTTCGTGGCCCTGGTGTTGACCGGTGTGGTGTGGCTGTCGATCGCCGCTGCGCGCTTTGTAGGCTGACGCCCGGGCCGTTTGCGTAGGAGGTGTTCTGATGCAACTGGGATACGTGGGGCTCGGCAGCATGGGGCTGCCGATGGCGCTCAATTTGCTGAAAGCCGGTTTCGCGCTGCAGGTGGTCAGCCGCAGCCGCGGTCCGATCGAGCAGGCGCTGGCTGCCGGGGCGCGCGAGGCGGCCGGCTATGCGGCGCTCGCCGCGGCCTGTGATGTGGTGTCGACCTGTCTGCCGATGCCGGCCGACGTCGAGCGCGTGTATCTGGAACCGGACGGTCTGGTGGCACACGCGCGGCCTGGCACGGTGCTGATCGACCACAGCACCGTGGGGCCGGACACCTGCCGCAAGATCGACGCCGCCGCCCGCGCGCGCGGCGTGCATTTTCTGGATGCGCCGGTGTCGGGTGGCCCGGCCGGCGCGCAGGCCGGCACGCTCGGCATCATGGTCGGCGGCGAGCGGGCGGTGTTCGAGCGCGTGCGGCCGGTGCTGGACGCCATGGGCAAGACCGTGGTGCACCTGGGGCCGAGCGGCAGCGGCGCGGTCGCCAAGTTGATCAACAACCTGCTGGTGGGCGTGCACCAGCGGGCGCTGATCGAGATGCTGCTGGTTGGCCACAAGGCCGGCATCGACCTCGACGGCCTGTATCAGGTGCTGATGGGCAGCAGCGGGCGCAGCGCGGTTTTGGAAATGATGTACCCGCGCCTGAAGGCGCGTGACTTCGCGCCTCGTTTTCGCACCGAGCTGCTGCACAAGGACTTGCGCCTGGCGCTCGAGATGGCGGCCGAATACGGCGTGCGCAGCGTCACCGGCGAGGCGGCGCTCGCCGCGACCGCGGCGGCCATGGCCGCCGGTCTTGGGCGCGAGGACACGCTGGCCATGCTACTGCCGCTGGAGCAGGAGGCGCACACGCGCCTGTTCGGCGAGGGTGCCTGAGCGCTTGTGAATTTTTCAAGCGCTCAGGCCGGCCAGGGATGGCCGGACGCGAATCGAGCCCTTGAGGGCTTGATTCGCGCGAGCCCGTCCGGGCGTGCACCGGACGGGCGACACAAGAAATGCGCAGGACGCGCATTTCTTCAGAAACCCTGAGCGCTTGTGAATTTTTCAAGCGCTCAGGCGCCGTGGCGCACCAGCGCCCAGGCCACGTGCTCGCGCACCAGCGCCGATGGGCTGTCGCGGTGGCGGGTAAGACAGGCCACGGCCTGGGCGTCGCCGGCCGGCGCGTTGCCGAGCGCGACCGCGATGTTGCGCTGCCAGCGCTGGTGGCCGATGCGGCGGATGGCAGAGCCCGCCAGGCGCTGCTCGAATTCCTCGGCGCTCCAGTCCATGAGCTCCACCAGGCGCGGCGCGTCAAGGCCCTGGCGCGGCGCGAAGTCGGCCTCGGCGCTCGGCCGCGCGAATTTGTTCCACGGGCACGCCAGCTGGCAGTCGTCGCAGCCGTAGATGCGGTTGCCGAGCAGCGGGCGCAGCGGCTCGGGGATCGGCCCGGGGTGCTCGATGGTGAGGTAGGAAATGCAGCGCCGCGCGTCGAGCAGGTACGGCGCCACGATGGCGCCGGTGGGGCACACGTCGATGCAGGCGCGGCAGCTGCCGCAGTGGCCGCTGGCCGGCGCGTCCGTTGGCAGCGGCAGGTCGGTGTAGATCTCGCCCAGAAAAAACCACGACCCGCCGCGGCGGTCGATCAGGCAGGTGTGCTTGCCGATCCAGCCCAGACCGGCCTGCTCGGCAAGCGGCTTTTCGAGCACCGGGGCGCTGTCGCAGAACACCCGGTAACCGAACGGCCCGGCCAGGTCGGCGATGTGGTCGGCCAGGCGCTGCAGGCGCTGGCGCACCGGCTTGTGGTAGTCGCGGCCGAGCGCGTAGCGCGCCACGTAGCCGAGCGCCGGATCGTCCAGCACCGCGCGCGCGTCGGCTGCCGTGCCGGGCCAGTAGTCGAGGCGCACCGAAATCACCCGCAGCGTGCCCGGCACCAGCTCGGCCGGGCGTGAGCGCTTGCTGCCGTGGCGCGCCATCCAGGCCATTTCGCCGTGGTAGCCGCGCGCCAGCCAGTCGGCCAGGCGCCGTTCGGCCAGCGGAAGGTCCACGCCGGCGATGCCGCAGCCGGTGAAACCGAGCCGCTGGGCCAGCGTGCGCACCGTGGCGGCGAGCGCCGCCGGATCGGCGCCCTGGCGGGGTGTTTGGTGGGCGGGTGGCGTGGGGCTGTTGGGATGGGGCATGGGGTGTGGCGCGCGGGTTGGGACCGAAGGCAAGCAATCGAGGCGGCGCCGATGGGGTCGGCGCCGCCGGCCTGAAGCGTGGCATGGGCGACAGGTTGGGGGCGGGCCCGCACCGCGCCGGCGGCGAGCGGAAAAAAATCCAACGAGGGAATTTTTTCGCATTTCTCCGCAAGCGCGATTTCGGTTTGCGACCGTCTGCCCGATACTTTGCGCCCTGGTCGTGCCCCGGAAAGCCCTGATGGACCTGCTGCACAGTGCGCTGGACCTGTTTTTGCACCTCGATACGCACCTGGCCGACTTCACCGCCCAGCACGGCGTGTGGGTGTACGCGTTGCTGGCGCTGGTGGTGTTCTGCGAGACCGGGCTGGTGGTGACGCCGTTTCTGCCGGGCGACTCGCTGTTGTTCGTGGTCGGCACGCTGGCCGGCGGCGGGTTGCTCGATTTCGGCACCGCCGCCGCGGTGGTGTTCGTGTCGGCGGTGGTCGGTGACGGCGTCAATTACGCCATCGGCAATTTCGTCGGCCCGCGCGTGTATGCGCGGCCGGATTCGCGCTGGCTGCGGCAGGAGCACCTGGCCCGCACGCGGGCGTTTTTCGAGCGTCACGGCGGCAAGACCGTCGTGCTGGCGCGTTTCGTGCCCATCGTGCGCACGTTTGCGCCGTTCGTGGCCGGCGTCGGGTGTATGCAGTACCGGCGCTTTTTCGCATACAACGTGCTGGGCGCAGCCGTTTGGGTGCTGCTGTTCATGAGTGCGGGTGTGCTGTTCGGCCAGATTCCGTGGGTCAAGGGCAACCTTACGCTGATCGCGCTGGGCATCGTCGCCGTGTCGCTGCTGCCGGTGGCGGCGCACTGGCTGCAGGCGCGCGGTGCCCGCGCGGCTTGACGGCTGTCATGCCTTGCCCGGCGGCGACGCCTATAGTCGCTCGCCACTTTTAAGGAAGGGCTGAAAAATTCCGTCCATGGAATTTTTCAGCTCGCCGTCGCGCGGTACACGCCCGCACGACGCTCCATGAATCAATGGCGTACGCCCTTGATTCATGCCGGGGCATCCTGCCCCGGCGGAAACCGCTGAATAAATCAGCGGTTCCTTAATCCCCGCGCGGCGCCGGGCAGGCGCCGCGCACTGATCATTCAACCTGAGGAGCAACGGTTCGTGGCAAACAGCAACCTGAAATTCGGCGTCTACACCGAAATGAACTGCATGCCGGGGGTGGACACGGCCGAGGCGGTGTGGGACGTGATCGGTCACATCGAGCAGTGCGACCGGCTCGGCTACGACGTGTACATGGCCATCGAGCACCATTTCTTTCCCACCTTCGGCCAGTCGTCGAATCCGCTGGCGCTGTTCTCGGCCGCCGCCCAGCGTACCCAGAAAATCCGCTTTCGCACGCTGTGCCACACGTTGCCTCTGCACACGCCGACCGTGCTGGCGGGCGAAATCGCCACCGCCGACGTGCTGACCGGCGGGCGGCTGGATCTCGGCTTCGGGCGCGGCCACGCCTGGCTGTACAAGCTGGCCGGCATTCCCTACGAGGAAAGCCAGCCGCGCTACGAGGAAGCCCAGGAAATCATCATGAAGGCGCTGACCGAGGAGCGGTTCTCGTTCCACGGCAACAAATACGTGGTGGACGACGTGACCGTCTACCCGCGGCCGGTGCAGGCGAAGATGCCGGTCTACCTGACCGGCACCAGCGGGCGTTCGTTCCGTTTCGCCGCCGAGCGCGGCTGGGGCATCTCGGTGGGCGGTCCGGCGCCGTACCCGATTTTCGTGAACGCCATGAAGGAATACCGCGACGCCTGCGCCAAGGCCGGCCACAAGCCGATCGTGAGCTGGATTCAGCCGGTGCACATCGCGCCGACCGAAAACGAAGCGCAGGAGCAGGCGCGCACGGCGGCGCCGTACTTCTATCACCAGATCGCCAAGCCCATTTTGTCGATCGACCAGAAGGCCGACCGCGAGCGGCTGCTGGCGGCCGGTTACGGCTTCTACGCCAGCGACGCCATGAACCGTATGCTCGAGCTGACCTACGACGACATCCTGGCGCAGGACATGGTGTGGGTGGGTACGCCGGCGCAGATCGCCAACAAGGTGGCGGACTTCCTGGCCAAGGAGGAACTCGACGAGTTCGCCATCCAGGTGCTACCGCGCGGCCCGCAGGGTGGCCTCACGCTCGAGCAGCACCGGCGCGTGCACGAGCTGTTCGCCAAGGAGGTCATGCCGGCTTTCAAGTAGCCGGCCGCGCGCTGCCGGCGGGGCGCGCACGCCCCGCCGGCGCTTGTCTCACAGGCCGGCCAGCGCCTTGCGGATGAAGCCGGTCGCCTCGGCGAGCGGGATGTTCTCGGCCGCCTCGGCGCGGCGCGCCTTGTACTCGACGAGGCCCTCTTTCAGGCCACGCTCGCCGATCACCAGGCGGTGCGGGATGCCGATCAGGTCCATGTCGGCGAACATCACGCCCGGCCGCTCCGGGCGATCGTCGAGCAGCACGTCCACGCCGGCGGCGGTGAGCTGCGCGTATAGCTTTTCGGTGGCCTCGGCCACGGCCGGCGACTTGTGCAGGTTGATCGGCACCAGGGCCACCTCGAACGGCGCCAGCGCCTGCGGCCACACGATGCCGCGCGCGTCGTGGTTCTGCTCGATGGCGGCCGCCACCACGCGCGACACGCCGATGCCGTAGCAGCCCATGGTCATCACCTGCTCGCGGCCGTTTTCGTCGAGCACGGTGCAGGCGAGCTTTTCGCTGTACACGGTGCCGAGCTTGAACACGTGGCCGACCTCGATGCCGCGGGCGATGGCGAGCGGCCCCGAGCCGTCCGGCGCCGGCTCGCCGGCCACCACGTTGCGGATGTCGGCCACTTCCGGCTCCGGCAGGTCGCGGCCGAAATTGACGCCGGTCAGGTGATAGCCGTTGGCGTTGGCGCCGCACACGAAGTCGGCCAGCGCCGCCGCGTCGCGGTCGGCGATCACCGGGCCCGGAAAATCCACCGGTCCCACCGAGCCGAAATCGCAGCCGAGCGCCGCCTGCACCTCGGCTGGGGCGGCGAACTGCAGCGGCTGCGCCAGCTGCGGCAGGCGCTGCGCCTTGACGGCATTGAGCTCGTGATCGCCGCGCAGCAGCAGCGCCACCAGGCCGCCGTCCGCGCCGCGCAGCACCAGTGTTTTGATGATGCGCTCAGCCGGCACTCCAAGAAATGCGCTCACCTCGGCGATGGTGTGCTGGCCGGGCGTGTGCACCGACTCGCGGTTGGCCGTGGCGGCCGGGCGCGGCGGTGGCGGCGGGGCGGGCGTCAGCTCTACGTTGGCAGCGTAGCCGCCCTCCGAGTAGGCGATGGCGTCCTCGCCGGAGTCGGCCAGCACGTGGAACTCATGCGAGCTGGCGCCGCCGATGCTGCCGGTGTCGGCCGCCACGGCGCGGAATTTGAGGCCGAGGCGGCCGAAGATGGCGCCGTAGGCGGCGTACATGGCCTCGTAGGTCTCATCCAGGCTCGCCGCGTCGCGGTGGAAGGAATACGCATCCTTCATCAGGAACTCGCGCGCCCGCATCACGCCGAAGCGCGGCCGGATCTCGTCGCGGAATTTGGTCTGGATTTGGTAGAACGTGGCCGGCAGCTGGCGGTAGCTGGTCACCTTCTGGCGCACGATGTCGGTGATGACTTCCTCGTGCGTGGGGCCGAAGCAGAACTCGCGCGCGTGGCGGTCTTTGAAACGCAGCAGCTCGGGGCCGTATTTTTCCCAGCGGCCGGATTCCTGCCACAGCTCGGCCGGTTGCACCGCCGGCATCAGCAGTTCCTGCGCGCCGGCGCGGTCCATCTCCTCGCGCACCACCCGCTCGGCGCGGCGCAGCACGCGAAGACCCAGCGGCAGCCAGCTGTAGATGCCGGCCGCCAGACGGTTGATCATGCCGGCGCGCAGCATCAGACGCTGGCTGATCACCTCCGCGTCGGACGGGTCTTCGCGCAGCGTGGCCAGCAGAAAGCGCGAGGTGCGCATGGGGACTCCTTGGACGATGAAAATGCCGCAGCCGGGCGGGCGCCCGGCGCGCGCAGATTATCGGCCAATAGCCGAAGGTCAGAGTTTGTGAAGAAATGCGCGTCCTGCGCATTTCTTGCGTCGCACGTCCGGTACACGCCCGGACGTGCTCACGCGAATCGAGCCCTGGCGGGCTCGATTCGCGTCCGGCCATCCCTGGCCGGCCTGAGAGCTTGAAAAATTCACAAGCTCTCAGAGTTTGTGAAGAAATGCGCGTCCTGCGTATTTCTTGCGTCGCCCGTCCGGTACACGCCCGGACGGGCTCCCGCGAATCAAGCCCTTACGGGCTCGCTTCGCGTCCGGCCATCCCTGGCCGGTCTGAGAGCTTGAAAAATTCACAAGCTCTCAGACGTCGAGGTCGGCGAACAGTGCCGTCGACAGGTAGCGCTCGCCGGCCGAGGGAATGATGGCGACGATGGTCTTGCCGGCCGCCTCGGGGCGCTTGGCGATCTGCTCGGCCGCCCACAGCGCGGCGCCGGAGCTGATGCCGACGAACAGGCCTTCCTCGACCGCCGCGCGGCGCGCGTAGGCCATGGCATTCTCGTCGGTCACCTGCACGATCTCGTCGATGATGCCGGGGTTCAGGATGGGCGGCACGAAGCCGGCGCCGATGCCCTGAATCTTGTGCGGCGCCGGTTTGCCGCCGGACAGCACCGGCGAGGCCGCCGGCTCGACCGCGATGGCCTTGAACGACGGCCGGCGCGACTTGATCACTTCCGACACGCCGGTGAGGGTGCCGCCGGTGCCGACGCCGGAGATGAGGTAGTCGACCTCGCCGTCGGTGTCGCGCCAGATTTCCTCGGCCGTGGTGCGGCGGTGGATGTCCGGGTTGGCCGGGTTCTCGAACTGCTGCGGCATGTAGCTGCCGGGCCGCTCGGCCAGCAGTTCGCGGGCGCGCTCGATGGCGCCGGTCATGCCCTTCTCGGCCGGTGTCAGCACGATCTCGGCACCCAGCGCACGCAGCACCTTGCGCCGCTCGATGCTCATCGAGGCCGGCATGGTCAGCGTCAGCCGATAGCCGCGCGCCGCGCACACGAAGGCGAGCGCAATGCCGGTGTTGCCGGAGGTGGGTTCGATGATCTCGCCGCCCGGCTGCAGGAGGCCGTTTTTTTCGGCCGCCTCGATCATGGCAAGACCGATGCGGTCCTTGACCGACGACAGCGGGTTGAAGAACTCGAGCTTGGCCAGCACCGTGGCGTCGCTTTTGATCATGCGCCGGATGCGCACCAGCGGGGTGTTGCCGACGGTCTGCGTGATGTCATCGAAAATGCGCGCCATGGGAGACTCCTCGGGCAGGCACCGGCGGTGCGACGAAGGGGCGTCGATTCTAGGAACCGCCGCCCGGTGCGGGCAAATATCATTTGCTGCCAACCTTATGCCATCGGCTGCGTGATTCGACGGACACCATGACGACACCCGAACGCACACTCGCCATCCGCGGCGTGTACGCCCTGGCCGACACCTCGCTGCTCGGCGGCGCCGAGCTGCTCACGCGCGTGGCGGCGGCGCTGCGCGGTGGCGCGGCGGTGGTGCAGTACCGCGACAAATCGGCCGACGCGGCGCGGCGTCTCGACCAGGCGAGCGCGCTGCGTGCGCTGTGCCGGCGGCACGGCGCCGCATTCATCGTCAACGACGACATCGAGCTTGCCGAGCGCGTCGGCGCCGACGGCGTGCACCTGGGGCAGGACGATGCCTCGCCGGCGCTGGCCCGCGCGCGGCTCGGCAAGACGGCACTGATCGGCGCCACCTGCTACAACCGTCTGGGGTTGGCGGCGCCGGCGCTCAAGGCCGGGGCCGATCACGTGGCGTTCGGGCGGTTTTTTCCGTCCAGCACCAAGCCCGGCGAGGTTTACGCCAGCGTCGAGCTGCTGCGCGCCGCGCGGGCGGCGCTGGATTGCCCCATCGTCGCCATCGGCGGCATTCGCGCCGACAATGCGGCGCCGCTGGTGGCGGCCGGCGCCGATGCCCTGGCGGTCGGCAGCGCCCTGTTCGCGCCCGGCGTGGACAGCGAAGCCGCCGCCCGGGCGCTGGCCGCACTGTGGCCCACCACCTGACACAGGAAATCCATGAGCCAATCGCGACAGCTTTTCGAACGCGCCCAGGCGGTGATCCCGGGCGGCGTCAACTCGCCGGTGCGCGCCTTCGGCGCGGTCGGCGGGCAGCCACCGTTCATCGCCGAGGCGGCCGGCGCCCATGTGCGCGACGTCGACGGCCGGGACTACATCGACTACGTGTGCTCCTGGGGCGCGGTGATCCTGGGCCATGCCGCGCCGGGCGTGGTGCAGGCGGTGCAGCAGGCGGCGGCGCGCGGGCTGTCCTACGGCGCGCCGACCGCGGCCGAGGTGGAGCTGGCCGAGACCTTGTGCCGGCTGGTGCCGGGCCTGCAGCGCGTGCGCCTGGTCAACTCCGGCACCGAGGCGACCATGAGCGCGATACGTCTGGCGCGCGCCGCGACGGGTCGTGACGTGCTGGTCAAGTTCGCCGGCTGCTACCACGGCCACGCCGACAGCCTGCTGGTGAATGCGGGCTCGGGCGCGCTCACCTTCGGCGTGCCGAGTTCGCCCGGCGTGCCGGCCGAGCTCGCCGCGCTCACGCTGACCGCGCCGTACAACGACCTCGACGCCGTCGAGGCGCTGTTCAAGGCGCGCGGCGGTGACATCGCCGCCGTCATCGTCGAGCCGGTGGCCGGCAACATGGGCTGCGTGCTGCCGCAGCCGGGGTTTCTGCAAGGTCTGCGGCGGCTGTGCGATGCGCACGGCGCGCTGCTGATCTTCGACGAGGTGATGACCGGCTTTCGCGTCGCGCTCGGCGGCGCCCAGGCGCGCTTTGGCGTGACGGCGGATCTGGTGACGCTGGGCAAGGTGATCGGCGGCGGGCTGCCGGTGGGCGCCTACGGCGGGCGGGCCGAGCTCATGACGCAGATGGCGCCCGCGGGGCCGGTGTATCAGGCCGGCACGCTGTCCGGCAATCCACTCGCTACCGCGGCCGGCCTCGCCACGCTCTCGCAGGTGCAGCAGCCGGGGTTCTACGAGCGCCTCGAAGCCACCGCCGCGGCGCTAATGGCGGGTCTTCAATCGGCTGCCGATGCCGCCGGCGTGCCGTTCTCGACCGTGCACGTGGGCGGCATGTTTGGTGTGTTTTTGCGTGATGAGCCGCCGCAGAATCTCGCGCAGGCGCAGCAGGCGGACGTCGCCCGCTTCGGGCGGCTGTTCCGGGCGCTGCTGGAGGCCGGCGTCTACCTGGCGCCGTCGGCCTTCGAGGCCGGCTTCGTCACCGCCGCGCACGACGCGGCGATCATCGAGCGCACGCTGGAGCAGGCGCGGGCGGCCTTCGCCGCCGTGTAGAGCCCGCTTTCAGCCGAGCTCGTCGATCCAGGCCTGCTGCAGCGCTTCCAGCACCCGCTCGCCGCAGCGCTCGGGGGCATCATCGAAGCCCGGCAGCGCCAGCACCCAGGCGCGCAGCTCCGTGAAGCGCGCCCGCCGCGGGTCGACCTGCGGGTGGTGCTCGGCGAGCGCTTCGGCCAGCGCCTGACTGTCGGTCCATTTCATGCAGATTCGCGGGCGTAGTTGAGCGTGTAGCGCGGGATTTCGACGGTGAGATCCGCCTGGCCGACACGCGCCTGACACGACAGGCGCGAACAGGCTTCGAGCCCCCAGGCGCGGCCGAGCTGGTCTTCCTCGTCGTCGCTGGCGGCGCGCAGCGAGCGAAAGCCCTCGCGCACCAGCACGTGGCAGGTGGTGCACACGCAGGCTTTCTCGCAGGCGTGCTCGATGGCCACGCCATGGGCGGCCAGCGCGTCGCACAGCAGCGTGCCCGGGCGGGCCTCGAAGCGGGCGCCTTCAGGGCAAAGCTCGGCGTGCGGCAGGACGGTGATGGTAGGCATCAGGGCAGCGCCGACAGGTGTTGGCCGGCCAGCGCCTGGTGCACGGCGGAATCCATGCGCCGGGCGGCGAACTCGGCAGTGGCGGCGTCGAGCCCTTCCATGGCGCTGCGGATGGCCTCTACAGTCGCCTCGCCGAGCGCCGTGCGCAGGGTGTCCATGGCGGCGAGGATGGCGGCGCGTTCGGTGCCGCCTAGCAGGCGCTCGCCGTCGGCCTCGAAGGCGGCGGCGCTCGCCAGCAGCAGGCGCTCGCCCTCCACGGTGAGTTCCCGCAGCCGCCGCTCGTCGGCGTCGTCCGCGACGTGCGCGCGGGCGTCGGCCAGCATGGCGGCGATGGTCGCCTCGTCGAGGCCGAAGGCAGGCTTCACGCTCACCTCGGCGGCCACGCCGGAGGTCTGTTCGAGCGCGCCGACGCGCAGCAGGCCGTCGGCGTCGACCTGAAAGGTGACGCGCACGCGGGCGAGACCCGCCGGCATGGGCGGGATGCCGCGCAGCTCGAAGCGCGCCAGCGCCCGGCACTGGTCGGCCCGCTCGCGTTCGCCCTGGAGTACCTGGATGGCGATGGCGGTCTGGCCGTCCCTGAAGGTGGTGAAGTCCTGTGCGCGCGCCACCGGCAGCGTGCTGTTGCGCGGGATGATCTTCTCGGCGAGACCGCCCAGCGTCTCGATGCCGAGCGACAGCGGGATCACGTCCAGCAGCAGCCAGTCGTCGCTGCGGTTGCCGGCCAGCGCGTCGGCCTGCAGCGCGGCGCCGACGGCGACCACCGCATCGGGGTCGAGATCGGTCAGCGGCGGACGGCCGAAGAAACCCTCCACCGCCGCGCGGATGGCCGGCATGCGCGTGGCGCCGCCGACCAGCACCACGCCGTCGATGTCCGGCGGTTCGATGCCAGCGTCGCGCAGCGCGCGGCGCACGGGCGGCAGCGTGCGGGCGACGAGATCGGCCACCAGCGCCTCGAACTGGCCGCGGCGCACGGTCACATCGAGCGCCACCCCGCCCGGCAGCGCGTGTATCACCGGCACTTCCGCGCGTTCGCTGAGCGCCTCCTTGGCGGCGCGGGCGATGCCGAGCAGCGCCTGGCGCTGGGCGGCGTCCGGCTCCGGCAAGCCGGCTTGTTCGGCCAGCCACACGGCGAGCGCGTGGTCGAAATCGTCGCCACCGAGCGCGGCATCGCCGCTCACCGCCAGCACCTCGAACACGCCTCCGGTCAGGCGCAGCACCGAGATGTCGAAGGTGCCGCCGCCGAGGTCGTACACCGCGTACAGGCCCTCGCTCGCGCGGTCGAGGCCATAGGCCAGTGCCGCCGCGGTGGGCTCGGCCAGCAGGCGCAGTACCTCGATGCCGGCCAGGCGCGCGGCGGCCTTGGTGGCCTCGCGCTGCGCCTCGTCGAAATAGGCCGGCACGGTGACGACGGCGCCGAGCAGCTCGCCGCCGAGCGCCGCCTCGGCGCGCTCGCGAAGCGCGCGCAGGATGTCAGCCGACACCTCGACCGGGCTTTTGGCGCCGCCGGCGGTCGCGATCTGCACCATGCCGGCGCCGTCCAGCAGACGGTAGGCCGGTTGAACGGCGACATCGGCAAGCCCGCGGCCCATCAGGCGTTTGACCGACGCGATGGTGTTGGCGGGGTCGTGCGCCAGCGCGGCGCGCGCGCCGGCGCCCACCACCACGCTGCCGTCGGCGCCGTAGCGCACCACGGACGGCAGCAGACGCGCCCCATCGGCGTCCGGCAGCACGCGCGGCAGGCCGTCACGCACCGTCGCCACCAGCGAGTGCGTGGTGCCCAGATCAATACCGACCGCCAGGCGGTGCTGGTGCGGGACGGTGCTCTGGCCGGGCTCGGCGATCTGCAGCAGCGCCATCAGGCGTCCACCTCCTCGTCGGCGAGGCGCTCCAGCAGCCGGCGCAGCGCACCGAACTCGAGCAACAGCGCGCCCGCGGCGGCGTCCTCGCCATCGAGCGCGTTTTCCAGGCGCGCCGTGCAGGCGTAAAGCCGCGTGCGCAGCTCCGCGCCCAGACGCTCCAGCGCGGCGGCGTCGCCGCGACGGCGGGCGGCATCGAGCGCTTCGTGCCAGTCCATCTGCTGCATCAGCAGCGCGGCCGGGGCGCGCAGGCCGCTGCTGTCGATGCCGCGCAGGGCCAGCAGATGGGCGGCGCGCCGGCCAGGGTCTTTGAGTGTCTGATAGGCATCGTTGAGCGCGGTGGCGGCATCGAGCGCCGCGGCCTGCGCAGCGGCATCGGCCAGGCGGTGGCGGTCCGGGTGACTCGCCCGGGCGCGCTCGCGGTAGGCGCCGTCGAGCGTCGCGCGATCGACGGCGAAGCGCCGCGGCAGGCCGAGCAGGGCGAAGCAGTCGGCGGTCATGGCGTCAGGCGCTGAAGCTCTCGCCGCAGCCGCACTCGCCGCGCGCGTTCGGGTTGTCGAACTTGAAGCCCTCGTTCAGGCCCTCGCGCACGAAATCGAGCCGCGTGCCGTCGACGTGGATCAGGCTCGCCGGGTCCACCAGCACGGTCACCCCGCCGCTGTCGAAACGCAGGTCGTCCGGCTGCGCCTCGTCGGCGAATTCGAGCAGGTACGACAGGCCCGAGCAGCCCGACGGGCGCACGCCCAGCCGCAGGCCGACGCCGCGGCCGCGGTTGGTGAGCGCCTTTTGCACGTGGCGGGCGGCGGCTTCGGTCAGGGTCACGGCCATGGTGTCAGCTCCGGTGATTGGGGAAAGGGGCAAAGCCGCCGGATAAATCCGGTGTACCGATGTAGGAGCGGCTTCAGCCGCGAATGGCGGGATTTCGCGGCTGAAGCCGCTCCCACGAAGGCTCCTACGAGGCGCCAGGGGGTTCACGTCGACGATGCCTCACACCGTGAACGAATTGCCGCAGCCGCAGGTGCTGGCGGCATTGGGGTTCTTGATGACGAAGCGCGCGCCGGACAGGTCTTCCTGGTAGTCGATCTCGGCGCCGCCCAGGTACTGGATGCTCATCGCATCCACCAGCAGCGTGACGCCGTCGCGCTCGACCGCGGTGTCGTCGTCGGCGGCCGTCTCGTCGAACGAGAAGCCGTACTGGAAGCCCGAGCAGCCGCCGCCGGCCACGAACACGCGCAGCTTCAGCGCCGGGTTGCCTTCGTCGTCCAGCAGCGCGCGCACCTTGCCGGCGGCGGCGCTGGTGAACTGCAAGGGTGATGCGAGGTCGTTCATGGCGGTCTCCGTCAGGCGGTGTCGGTGCTGGCCAGCGCGTCCTGCTTGGCGCGCAGGTCGTCGATGGCGGCGCGGATGGCGTCCTCGGCCAGCACCGAGCAGTGCAGCTTCACCGGCGGCAGCGCCAGTTCCTCGGCGATGGCGGTGTTCTGGATGGCTAGCGCCTGGTCCAGCGTGCGGCCCTTGAGCCACTCGGTGACCAGCGAGCTCGACGCGATCGCGCTGCCGCAGCCGTAGGTCTTGAAGCGCGCATCGGCGATGACGCCGTCCTCGTCGACGCGAATCTGCAGGCGCATGACGTCGCCGCAGGCCGGCGCGCCGACCATGCCGGTGCCGACCTGCGGGTCCTGCACGTCGAGCGTGCCGACGTTGCGCGGGTTCTCGTAGTGGTCCAGCACGCGATCGCTGTAAGCCATGGGGGAATCTCCGAAAGGATTGAGGGTGTCAGTGCGTGGCCCACTGCACGGTGGCCAGATCGATGCCCTGCAGGTGCATGTCCCACAGCGGCGACAGCTCGCGCAGGCGGCCGACCTCGCGCGTCAGTTCGGCGATCGCGAAGTCGACCTCGGCCTCGGTGGTGAAGCGGCCAAGGCTCAGGCGCAGCGAGCTGTGGGCGAGCTCGTCCGGCAGGCCGAGCGCGCGCAGCACGTACGAGGGTTCGAGGCTGGCCGAGGTGCAGGCCGAGCCGCTGGAGACGGCGATGTCCTTGATGGCCATCATCAGCGACTCGCCCTCCACGAAGGCGAAGCTGAGGTTGAGGTTGTGCGGCACCCGCTGCACGGGATCGCCGTTCAGGTACACCGCGTCGAGCGCCATCAGGCCGCGCTTGAGGCGCTCGTGCAGCGCCGCGATGCGGGCGTTGTCGGCCGCCATCTCGAGGCGCGCCAGGCGAAACGCCTCGCCCATGCCGGCGATCTGGTGCGTCGGCAGCGTGCCCGAGCGCGCGCCGCGCTCGTGCCCGCCGCCGTGCATCTGCGCTTCCAGGCGCACGCGCGGCTGGCGGCGCAGGTACAGCGCGCCGATGCCCTTGGGGCCGTAGGTCTTGTGGGCCGAGAACGACATCAGATCGACCGGCAGGGTGGCAAGATCGATCGGCACCTTGCCGGTGGCCTGCGCGGCGTCCACGTGCAGCAGCACGCCGCGCTCGCGGCACAGCGCGCCGAGCGTCGCGATGTCCTGCACCACGCCGATCTCGTTGTTCACCAGCATCACCGAGGCCAGCACCGTGTCCGGGCGCAGCGCCGCGGCAAAACGGTCCGGGTCCAGCAGGCCGCTGTTGTCGGGGTGCAGGTAGGTCACCTCGTAGCCGTCGCGTTCCAGCGCGCGCATGCTGTCGAGTACCGCCTTGTGCTCGGTGGTCACCGTCACCAGGTGGCGGCCGCGGTCCTTGTAGAACTGCGCCGCGCCCTTGATGGCGAGGTTGTTCGACTCGGTGGCGCCCGAGGTCCAGACGATCTCGCGCGCCTCGCAGCCGACCAGCGCCGCCACCTCGGCGCGCGCCTCGCCGACGGCTTCCTCGGCGGCCCAGCCAAACCGGTGCGAGCGGCTGGCGGGATTGCCGAAGTGTGTTTCGAGGTAGGGCAGCATCTTGGCCACCACGCGCGGGTCGACGGGGGTGGTGGCGGCGTAGTCGAGATAAACCGGCAGTTCGGGCATGACAAGCTCCGCCTTGGCTGGTGCGGCCGCCGGACCGAAGGCGGCGGCTTTGGCAAAGCTTTCGCAAGCCCTGTGCCAGCAGCTTGTCTGGCGGATAAGCAGGCGATTGAGAAAGAGTTTCTTCGGCAGCGACGGGGGACGGCCGCAGCTGCGTGTACGGTTTGTCGGGTTGGCGACAGAGCGTGTACGGCCTGTGGGCCCTTCGTCGGGTGGACGGGGTTCCCGGTGGCGGCACGGCGTGGCGCCCGAGCAGCCACTACCTTGGCATCGCAGTTGCTTGTATCAGAAGTGTCCAGACTGCTGCGGCGCCCCCCGCCGCACGGCGCTGCCTACCTGTCGAGGTTCCGTCCATGTCCACCTTGGCGCTGGAGAACAGCTCCCGACAGCAGGGAACCGAGCTGCTGGCCATCTACGAAATCAGCAAGATCCTGAGTTCCTCGCTGGATCTCACGCGCACGTTGCGCGGCGTGCTGAACCTGCTGGCCTCCTACATGCGCATGCAGCGCGGCACCGTGAGCCTGCTCGACGCCGGCGACGAGCTGCGCGCGGTGGGTGCCGCCGACCTGTCGGACGATGCCCTGCGCCGCGCCCGCTACCGCATGGGCGAGGGCATCACAGGCCGCATCCTGCAGACCGGCTCGCCGTGCGTGGTGCCGGACGTGGCCCACGAGCCGCTGTTCCTGAACCGCACCGGCGCGCGGGATCTGGCCGCAGGGCAGGTGATCGCCTTCATCGGCGTGCCGATCAAGGTCGGCCGCGACATCGTCGGCGTGCTCACCGTCGATCGCGACGTCACCGACCAGCCGGCCAATTTCGAGCGCGATGTGCGTTTCCTGACCATGGTCGCCAACCTGATCGGCCAGACCACGCGCCTGCACCGTTCGGTGGCGGCCGAACGTGCCGAGCTGCTGCACGAAAAGCACCGCCTGCAGAAGGAGCTGAACGGCAAGTACCCGCTCGACAACGTGATCGGCGCCAGCCGCAGCATGCAGGCAGTGTTCGCCGAGGTGCACCAGGTGGCGGCGGGGCGCGCCACGGTGCTGCTGCGCGGCGAGTCCGGCACCGGCAAGGAGGTGATCGCGCGCGCCATCCACGTGCTCAGCCCCCGAAAGGACGGCCCGTTCGTGCGCGTCAACTGCGCGGCGCTGTCCGAGAACCTACTGGAGTCGGAACTATTCGGCCACGAGAAGGGCGCCTTCACCGGCGCCACCGGCGAGCGCAAGGGCCGCTTCGAGCTGGCCGACGGCGGCACGCTGTTCCTGGACGAGATCGGCGAGGTGTCGCCGGCGTTCCAGACCAAGCTGCTGCGCGTGCTGCAGGAGCGCGAGTTCGAGCGCGTCGGCGGCAACCGGCCGATCAAGACCGACGTGCGCCTGATCTGCGCCACCAATCGCAACCTCGAAGAGGCGGTCGGCAACGGCAGCTTCCGCGAGGACCTTTATTTCCGCATCAACGTGGTGACGCTGTTCCTGCCGCCGCTGCGCGAACGGCGCGAGGACATCCCGCCGCTGGTCGAGCACTTCCTGGCCCGCTACAACGGCGAAAGCCACCGCGCCATCACGCTGAGCCCGCAGGCGCTGCAGATCATGCTGGCCTGCAACTGGCCGGGCAACGTGCGCGAGCTCGAAAACTGCGTCGAGCGCTGCGCCACCATGACCCGCGGCGCGGTGATCGAGGCCTCCGACATGCCCTGCCAGCACGGCAAGTGCTTCTCGCTGGTGCTGCAGGGCTACACCGGTGCGCAGCGCGAGCCGGCGCCGGTGGTCCGCCCGCCGCATCCGGCGGTCCCTGCTGCCGCGCCGGGCGAGGAGCCACCACCGCACGACGAGCGCGGGCGCCTGGTCTGGGCCATGCAGCAGTGCGGCTGGGTGCAGGCCAAGGCGGCGCGCCTGCTCGGCATCACGCCGCGGCAGATCGGTTACGCGCTGCGCAAGTACGACGTGCAGGTGCGGCGGTTTTAGGGAAGCGCTGATTTATTCAGCGTTTCCCGTTCGGGGCAGGATGGCCCGGCATGAATCAAGGGCGTCAGCCCTTGATTCATGGAGCGCCTCGCGGGCGTGCACCGCGCGGCAGCGAGCTGAAAAATTCCATGGATGGAATTTTTCAGCATTTTCTTGGCAGGTCCTGTCGGATACGAAACCGCTCAGGCGGCCCGGTGTTCGTACCAGCCCCGGCTGCGATTGACCACGCGCACCACCAGCAGCATCACCGGCACCTCGATCAGCACGCCGACCACGGTGGCGAGCGCGGCGCCGGACTCGAAGCCGAACAGGCTGATGGCGGTCGCCACCGCGAGTTCAAAGAAATTGGACGCGCCGATCAATGCCGAAGGACAGGCCACGTTGTGCTGCTCGCCGAGGCGGCGGTTCAGGAGGTACGCCAGCGCGGAATTGAAGAACACCTGTATCAGGATCGGCACCGCCAGCAGCGCGATCACCAGCGGCTGGCGCAGGATCGCCTCGCCCTGAAACGCGAACAGCAGCACCAGCGTTGCCAGCAGCGCCGCCGTCGACCACGGCCCGATGCGCGCCATGGCGGCATCGAACGCATCCTGCCCGCGCGACAGCAGCGTCCGGCGCCACAGCTGCGCCAGGATCACCGGGATCACGATGTACAGCACCACCGACGTGAGCAGCGTATCCCACGGCACGTGGATGGCCGAGATGCCGAGCAGCAGGCCGACCAGCGGCGCAAACGCGAACACCATGATGGTGTCGTTGAGCGCCACCTGCGTGAGCGTGAACAGCGGATCGCCATTGGTGAGGCGGCTCCACACGAACACCATGGCCGTGCACGGCGCCGCCGCCAGCAGGATCAGACCCGCGATGTAGCTGTCGATCTGCCCGGCCGGCAGATACGGCGCGAACAGCTGGCGGATGAACAACCACGCCAGCAGCGCCATCGAAAACGGCTTGACCAGCCAGTTCACGAACAGCGTGACGGCGATGCCGCGCACGTGCCGGCGCACCTGCCCCAGCGCGCCGAAATCCACCTTCACCAGCATGGGGATGATCATCACCCAGATGAGCAGCCCCACCGGCAGGTTGACGCGCGCGATCTCGAGCCGGCCGATCCACTGCACGGGTCCCGGCAGTGCCTGGCCGAGCGCGATGCCGGCCACGATGCAGGCGAACACCCACAGCGTGAGGTAGCGCTCGAAGGTGGATAGGGCAGCGGGCGGCGTTTTATTCATCGGGACGGCTCCGGTGGGGGTGGGGTGAGGTTATTCACTGGCGGCCCGGTCTTCGACCGCACCGGCGGCCGCCGCCAGCGCCTTGGCGTCGTCCGCGCCTTTGCGTTCGCTGTAGCGGTCGACCAGGTAGTCGGTCCGATCGCGCACCAGCAGCGTGAACTTGACCAACTCTTCCATCACGTCGACCAGGCGATCGTAGTAGGGCGATGGTTTCATGCGCCCGTCGGCATCGAATTCCTGCCACACCTTCGGCACCGACGACTGGTTGGGGATGGTGACCATGCGCATCCAACGCCCCAGCACGCGCAGCGCGTTGACCACGTTGAACGATTGCGAACCGCCACACACCTGCACCACCGCCAGCGTGCGGCCCTGCGTGGGGCGCACGCCGCCTTCCTCGAGCGGCAGCCAGTCGATCTGGTTCTTGAACACGCCGGTGAAGGTGCCGTGCCGTTCCGGGCTCACCCACACCTGACCCTCCGACCACTGCGACAGCGCGCGCAGCTCCTGCACCTTGGGATGTGTGACCGGCGCGCCGTCTACCAGCGGCAGGTCGTGCGGGTCGAACAGCCGCGTGTCGGCGCCGAAGTGCCGCAGCAGGCGCTCGGCTTCGAGCGCCAGCAGCCTGCTGTACGACGGCGGCCGCAGCGAGCCGTAGAGCAGCAGGATGCGCGGCGGGTGGGTGGCGGCGACGGCGGGCGCAAGGCGCTCGGCCGTCGGCCGCTCGAGCGCGTCGGGCGACGCGTTGGGCAAGTCGTCAAGTGTCATCAGGGTTGTTCTTGTCGGTGAGAGTCGGGGTGGGGCGGATAGGGTGGGCAGTCGCCTGCAGGCACGGCTGACCTTGGCAGCAGTTGTCGGTGAGGTAACTCAGCAGGTCGTTCATGCGCGCGTAGTCGGTGCGGTAGACGAGGTGCCGGCCGCGGCGCTCTTGCTCGATCAGGCCGGCGGTGCGCAGTTCCTTCAGGTGAAACGACAGCGTCGCCGCCGGCAGTTCGAGCGCTGCGGCGATGGCGCCTGGCGTTGCCCCGTCGCGGCCGGCGACCACCAGCCAGCGAAACACCCGCAGGCGGGTGGGTTGGGCAAGCGCGGCGAGCGCCTTGATCACGTTCTTTTCTTCCATGGTTTCAGTTTTATAAAAACATTGGATTTTGGCAATGACGTGTCACTGCGCCTTGAACTCTGTACCTCACCTTTCGGGTGGGCGTGGCACACGCGTTGGATTTGTCGTGGCCGCGCGCCGGGTTTGTCGGGTCTGCGACACTCGGGTTTATCTATAAAAACCCTATAAATCAGTTGCTTGTTTTTTCTTTCCGGCTGGCATGGCGGTTGCGAAAGGTGAGCTGACTTCCCCCCCACGCGGCCGCACGGTCGCGGCCCACTCCGGGCCAAGGTCAACGCACCCCAGGAGGCGCCATGCACACCGCGCAATCGAACACCCAAGAACTGCTGTCGCTGGATGCTTTGCTGCAGAAGGCAGCCGAACACAAGGGCTGCGGCACCTCGTCCGACGGCGGCAAGGCGAGCTGCGGCTCGTCCGACGGTCCGGCCGACATGGCGCCGGAGGTGTGGGAGAAGGTGAAGAACCACCCCTGCTACAGCGAGGAGGCGCATCACCACTACGCGCGCATGCACGTGGCGGTGGCGCCGGCCTGCAACATCCAGTGCAACTACTGCAACCGCAAGTACGACTGCGCCAATGAATCCCGTCCCGGCGTGGTGAGCGAAAAGCTCACCCCAGAGCAGGCGGCCAAGAAGGTGCTGGCGGTGGCCTCGACCATCCCGCAGATGACGGTGCTCGGCATCGCCGGCCCGGGCGATCCGCTCGCCAATCCCGACAAGACCTTCAAGACCTTCGAGCTGATATCGAAGACCGCGCCCGACATCAAGCTGTGCCTGTCGACCAACGGTCTGGCGCTACCGGACCACGTCGACACCATCGCCAACTTCAACGTGGACCACGTCACCATCACCGTGAACATGGTCGACCCCGAGGTCGGCCAGCACATCTACCCGTGGATCTACTACAAGAAAAAGCGCTGGACCGGCATCGACGCCGCCAAGATTCTGACCGAGCGGCAGATGCAGGGCCTGGAGATGCTGACCGCGCGCGGCATCCTCAGCAAGATCAACTCGGTGATGATCCCGGGCATCAACGACCAGCACCTGGTCGAAGTGAACCGGGCCGTCAAGAGCCGCGGCGCCTTCCTGCACAACATCATGCCGCTGATCTCGGCGCCCGAGCACGGCACCGTGTTTGGCCTGAACGGCCAGCGCGGCCCGACCGCGCAGGAGCTGAAGGCCCTGCAGGACGCCTGCGAGGGCGAGATGAACATGATGCGCCACTGTCGCCAGTGCCGCGCCGACGCCGTCGGCCTGCTGGGCGAGGACCGCAGCGCCGAGTTCACCACCGACAAGATCGACGCCATGGAGGTGGTCTACGACGCCGACACGCGCAAGGCCTACCAGGAGCTGGTCGAGCAGGAGCGCCAGGCCACGGTCGCGGCCAAGGAGGCGGAAAAGGCCGAGCTGGCCAAGCTCGCCGACGCCGAGGGCATTTCGCTGCTGATCGCCGTCGCCACCAAGGGCCAGGGCAAGGTCAACGAGCACTTCGGCCACGCCAGCGAGTTCCAGATCTACGAGGTCGATGCCAAGAGCTCGAAGTTCGTTGGCCACCGCCGCGTGGACCTCTACTGCCAGGGCGGCTACGGCGAGGAGGACACGCTCGAAACCGTGGTCCGCGCCATCAACGACTGCCACGCCGTGTTCGTGGCCAAGATCGGCGGCTGCCCAAAGGCAGATCTCGCCAAGGCCGGCATCGACCCGGTGGACAGGTACGCCCACCAGCACATCGAGCAGTCGGTGATCGCCTACTTCATGGACTACGTCGGCCGCGTGCGCGCCGGCGAGATCACCCACCAGAGCCGCGGTGATGCCGACATCCGCCAGGGTGCCTTCATCGCCGCCTGACGTTTCCGCCCCAGCTAAGGAGCTTTTCCCATGGCCTACAAGATCGTCGCCTCCCAGTGCACCGGCTGCTCGGCCTGCGAGCCGGAATGTCCGAACCAGGCCATTTCCGAGAAAAACGGCGTGTTCGTCATCAACCCCAAGAAGTGCACCGAGTGCATCAACTACTTCGACGAACCGCAGTGTGTGGCGGTGTGCCCGGTGGACAACACCTGCATCGTCGACACCGGCTACCCGCGCTACCAGGCAAGCGCGTGAGCGGCATGGACATCACCATCACGCCGGCGGCGCAGAAGTTCATGCGCCGCATGGTGCGCTTCGGCGGCGAGGGGATGACCGGCTTTCGGCTGCAGGTGAGCCCGGGCGGCTGCTCGGGTCTTTCCAGCGAGTTCACGGTCGAAAAGGCGCCACAGCCGGGCGATGTGGCAATCGCGCTCGACGGCTTTGCGCTGTTCCTGCCGGCGCAAAGCCGCCTGCTGCTGCACGGCGCTACGGTGGACTTTGCCGACACGCCGACCGAGTCCGGCCTCGTGTTCCGCAACGTGGCCGGCGGCGGCAGCTGTTCCAGCCAGAAACCGACCAGCGCGCCGGCACTCGCCACCGTGGACGTGGCCAGCATCGGCCGCGGCGGGCGGCCGTAGGAGACCGCGCCGTGGCGGCCGTGCTCGATGCCCCTGACGCCGGCAGCGCCGAGCAGGCCAGCGCCGAGCAGGTATTCGCAGCCATCAGCCTGCTGGGCGGGGCCCTGCCGGCGGAGGTCGATCGACACCTGCGCGCCGCCGGCCGGCACTATGCCGACGACGCGCGCGCGCTCGAGCACCTCGCCGCCGCGGCCGAACTCGCGCCCGCCCACCCGGCGGTACTGATCGGCCGCTACCGATTCTTCTTCTACAAGGGCCGCTGGGCGCAGGCGCTGTCGGTGGCCGGCGAGTGCCTCGCCTGGGCGGCGCGGCTGCTCGGCCTGCCCGCCGACTGGCACGACACGCGCCCGCAACAGGCCGAATTCGGCGCCTATGACGCCGTGCCGGCGCGGTTTTACCTGTTCACGCTCAAGGGCTACGCGTATCTGAGCCTGCGCCTTGACCTGCTGGCCGAGGGGCAGGCGGCAGCACGCAAGCTACTCGAACTCGACCCCGCCGACCGGGTCGGCGGGCAGGTGCTGCTGGATGTGCTGCGGCGCCGGGAGGCGGGCGATGACGACGCTTGAAGCCGACCCTGACGTCGATATCAGTGCCTGCGACCACCAGGGTCGGCCGCTGCCCTGCGCCGACTGCCGGCACCGCGACTGGCTCGCCACCGGCGCCTGCCAGCCAGGCCGCGCCTGCGTGCACGACCGCTACGCCCGGCGCATCGACCGCTTCTTCGCCTGGCACCCGTACCTGGCGGCCGACTATCTGGAGCACCCGTACTTCGAGGTGCGCGCCATCGCCGCCCGCCACGCGCCGGTGTTCTGCCTGCCGCCGCTGCTGGACGACCCGGACGAGACCGTGCGCTGGAGCGCCGCTGCCCGTCTGCCGCAAAGCTATCTGCTGCCGCTGCGCGCCGACCCGCACCGCGAGGTGCGCATCCGCGTGGCGCACCGCCTCAACGGCGAGGCGCTCGAAGCCATGACGCGCGATGCCGACTACTACGTGCGCCTGGTGGTGGCGCGGCGGCTGCCGCAGGCGCGCCTGGGCCTGCTGCTCGGCGACCCCGAACCGCAGGTGCGGCGCGAGCTGGCGCGGCGCCTCACGCCGCAGCGGCTGCTGTGTCTGGCCGCCGACGACGACGCCGAGGTGCGCCTCGAAGTGGCGCGCCGCCTGCCGCAGGCGCTGCTGGTGTGGATGAGCGCCGATGCCGACTGGCGCGTGCGCTACGCCGTCGCCGAACGCCTGCCCGCGGCACAGCTTGGCGGGCTGCTGCACGACACCGATCCCATGGTGCGCGCGCTGGCGCAGGAACGCTGTGCGCTCGACACCGTCGCCGACAACGCGCACGCCGCGGCGGCGCCGGGCGCGGATGAGCCCGGCGTGCCTCCCGAACCGCTGCGCGCCGTGTGGCGCTTTCCCGCAGGAGGTGATCCCGATGGGTGACATCGCACGCGATTCCGACGTCAACGAACTCGGCAGCCCGCCGCGCTTCGATTACGGCCAAAAGGTGCGCAGCCGCAAGACGGTCCGCAACGACGGCACGTTTTCCGGGCGCGAGATCGGCGACATCCTGGTCAAGAAGGGCGACATCGGCTACGTGACCAGCATCGGCACCTTCCTGCAGCAGTTCTACATCTACGGCGTGGACTTCGTCGCCCACGGCTACCGGGTCGGCATGAAGGGCCGCGAGCTGGAAGCCGTCGAGCCCGTTCCCGAAACCGCCACCGATGGGGTCGCGCCGTGAACCCGGCCGCACCTGCCCTGTTCGACTGGGGCCAGCGCGTGCAGGCACTGGTGGACCTGCACAACGACGGCTCCTACCCGGACCAGCCGCTGGACGCCCTGCTGGCCGCGGCCGGCAGCGCCGGCGAGGTGGTGCAGGTGGGTGTCGTGGTCGAGGCCGGCATCAACGTCTACATGGTCGAGTTCGCCCCCGGCCGCGTGATCGGTTGCCTCGAACATGAACTCGCGGCCGTGTGATGCGCACCCGTTGTCAGGCCCACCCGCAGCGGCTGCGCACCCGAACGAGTTCGACCTCAGGCGCATCGCCCGCGCGCTCGACGGCCGCCGCCGCTACCGCTACGTGTCGCCGCAGGTGCACGCGGTGCCCGGCGGCTACCGCATCGACAGCCCCTGCTGCTCGCGCAACGTGGACCCGTCCGGCGGCGTCATCGACATCGCCCTCATCGAGCACCGGCCAGATGCCGTGCCCGCCTGGCAGCTCTACGCGCGCGACCACATCGCCGGCGCCTGGCGCCTGCACGGCGGCCACGCGCGCCTCGCGGACGCGCTGGCCGTGCTGTGTGCCGATCCTCAGCGCCAGTTCTGGCGTTAGCTGCCTGATGTCACAAGGAACGCCGCCATGAAAGTGATGATCCGCAAGGACGCCGCCGGCAGCCTGAGCGTGTACGTGCCGAAAAAGGACCTCGAAGAGCCGGTGGTCGCCCAGGAATGTCCGGATTTGTGGGGCGGCAGCGTCACGCTCGCCAACGGCTGGCGTCTGGCGCTGCCGGATCTGGCCGCCGACACGCGCCTGCCGGTGACGGTGGAGGCACGGCGTCTGGACGACGCCTGACCGCCATGCAGCCGGCCGAACTCGACACCCTGCACGACCTGCTCGCCGCCGGCCGCAGCGACGGTCCCTCGCTGCGCGCCGCGCTGCCGCAGCTTTCCGTGACGCGCTGCGACGCGGGCGATCTCGACGACACGCCCTACCGCCGCTATGCGGGCTTTGACCTGCACCTGGTCGACGGCGCCGGGCACTGCTGGCAGATAACGCGCGATCCGGCCGCCGCCACCGGCATCGTGCTGGCGAGGCAGCGGCCGTGAACGATTCCGTCATCACCTTTTCGGACCCCGACTTCGGCGCCGCGGAGCTGGCGGCGGTGCAGGCGGTGCTGGGTTCGTCGTATCTGAGCGACGGCCCGCAGCAGGCGGTGTTCGAGACCGAGTTCGCGGCGTACCTTGGCCGCCGGCACGCCGTCAGCGTCGGCAGTGCGCGCATCGGCCTGCTGCTCGGGCTGCGCGCGCTCGGCATCGGGCCGGGCGATGAGGTGATCGCGTCCGCCTACGGCTGGCGCGAACTCGCGCACGCGATCGCGCAGGCCGGCGCCACACCGCGCTTCGTCGACATCGACTACTGGTCCGGCACGCTGGCGCCGGACAAGGTGGCGGCGGCCATCACGCCCGCCACGCGCGCCATCCTCGCCGCCAACACGCTGGGTCATCCGGCGGCCTGGACGCCGCTGCGCGCGCTCGCCGACCAGCACGGCCTGCGTTTGATCGAAGACTCCAGCGAGGCCATCGGCTCGCGCTACCAGGGGCGCCTCGTCGGCAGCTTCGGCGATCTCGCCGTGTTCGACTTCAGCCAGCCGGCGGCGCTGTGCTGCGGCACCGGCGCCATGCTGGTGACCGACGACGACGAACTCGCCGCCGCGCTGCGCCGCCTGCGCGGTCGGCGCCCGGCCGAGCGCGGCAACATCGTCGCCTCCGGCGTGGCGCCGTACGGCGCCGAG